>PWFE01000081.1 GCA_003554115.1 Haloferacaceae archaeon
AGTTGAACAGCGCGAGGTTGAAGTTGATCCAGCCGGTCCAAAACAGGATGTTCGCCAGCAGGAAGATCCCGCCCTCGCCGAGCCCAGCAAGTGGACCGACCACCTCGTAAAAGCCGGCGTTGGCCTCAACAAAGCCCGCGAAATTAAAGCCCATCGAGGGATCAACGATGGAGGCAAACGGCAGGATAATCAGCAGCAACAGTGTGGCTGCCAAGTTGTCACCAGCCGCCCCCGTCAGAATGTTCAGGAAGTTCTCAGCGGGGTACGGCATGATGCCGACGCTGTTGAGTTCGATGCCGCTCATTCCCAAGCTCCCCATAATACCGAGAAACGCCCGGTCCTCGGCGTCGGGGTGGGCCTCAAGTTCAACGCTGTAGGTGGTCTCTTCGCCATCGGCGTAGGCGACGACGTCGACAGTTTCGCCGGCCTCGCGGTCGTCGAGCACCGCGGTCATATCATCGAAGTCGACGATTCGCTCACCATCGATCTCGGTGAGCACAATCGGCTCGTCTGCTGGTGCGCCAGCGGCGGCCAGCGGGCCGTCACCAGCGGCGGTTGCCAGCACGCCGAGTGGGCCCTCGATGGTGCGTTCTTCGTCGGTCTCGCTGTCAGTGTAGGTGAGCTCGACGACCGAGTCGTTTGCAGCCGCCTGCTTGATGTCGCCTTCGGAGGTGACAGACTCGCCGTCGACTGCGGTGATCGTATCGAAATCGCCGATCCCGTCGTCGCCGGCAAACGGCGATTCGGGCGAGACGCCCGCAACGTAGGCGGCGCGTTCGACGGTTACCGTCCGGCCGTCAGCCAACTCGACCGACAGTGTTTCGCCTTCGGCTTCTGCGAGCATCGCTTCGAGCTCTTCGGTTGAGTCGACCGACTGGCCGTCGACGGCGACAATGCGGTCGCCCTGTTCGATGTCGGCGAACTCGGCCGATGAACCGGGGAAGACGCCGCCGACGCCTGCGCCGGGGGCGACTGCAATCGCACTTCCGATTGGGCCGAACAGCAGCGCAAAGACGAGCGCGGTAATGATGAGATTGTTCAACACACCCGCCGCGAACATCCGGGTCTGGCCGCCGCGGTCCACCTCGCTCGCGCTTTTTTCGTCTGGTTCGACAAAGGCTCCGATTGGGATCAGTGCAAAGAGGACGACACCCATCGAGTTGATGTTGATGTCCTCGACGCGACACAGCAGGCCGTGGCCGCCCTCGTGGACGACGAGACCGACAAGCAGACCGATGACAATCTCGGGAGCGACAGAAAGCGGCAGAAACTCGTTGACCCCCGGAATGACGAGCGCATTGCGCGGGCTCTGGAGGACGGTATCGGTGGGCGGCGAGTTGAGAATCGAGACACTCTGGATGATAAGGAGCAAAAACGTCCCAACCATCGTCACCAGCGCGATACCAACACCGATGTTGGCGAGTGCACGCCAAGCGCGTTTGGGTTTCGAGAGTCGACTCAGGAACTGGCGGCCGCGTTTGGTATGAATCGTCAACAGCGGCCCGGAAACTTTGAAATACGAGGGCAACAGCCCACGGCGGTCGAGTGCGACCGCACCAACCGAGTAGGCCAAAATACCCGCAAGAACCCACAGGAGCGTACTCATTGGCTTCCGTTGGGTATCCAGACAGGAAAGCCGTTCGGGTCTGGCGTGGGAGCTAAACACACAAATACCACGGGTCCAAACGGTGGGTATGAACGCGTTCGTTGATTTCGTTGTCCGACTGCTCGGTGATGCCCTACAGATGCCCATCTTGCTCGGCGAGGTCGCACTTCGCGATCCGTTGTCGACGATTATCGTCGCTACCGGCTCCGTCTTTATTGGGGTCGCCGTCGGCGTCTTCGGCTACGCCCTACTTGGGGCACTCGGGATTCCGCTGCCGTATCCGGGCAGTGGCCCCGGAAACGAAATCGAATAACGGATGAGTGGTCCGCAGTCAGGTCGCGCCAACCCAACCATCTGCTGATTCTATAGTGTACGCTGATTGTGCCATCGTAGACTGACAAATACATATCTTGACCACGAGTTTGCACCCATATAACAATATTTGTGAAATATATTAATACATCTGGCAAGTATAACTCGGGCTATGTCTACACAAATAACCGATATTTGTGTACTTACAGAGCCATATTTACAGGCGCATCAGGCGCACGCACTCGAAGCGGCAGTCGACGAGTTGGGAGTCGACATTTCGATGGTTATTGTTAACAACTCTACTGGTACACATCAAGACCCTGACTCGGAAGCAACAGCCGTCAATGGCGGATTGGGTCTCGGCACTGCCCGCGTGTTTATCTCTGTGCTGCAACGTGAGGGCGCGTGGGCGTTTGCCTATGCCGACAAGAAACTCGCCGAACAGCTGGGCTTGGATGCCGCAGCATCGAGCCGAATCCATGTCGACGACGTCCCATGCTTCGCGGATTCGGACATTCAATATGTCTCGCCAATCAAGGACGGACACTGGTCGGAACTGCCGTCCGAAACGGTTACTGAAATCGAAGAGAGCTGTGATGTTGTTGTCAGATACGGCTTTGGACTTATCAGGGGAGAGGTGCTTGAAGCGACAGAGTATGGGGTACTGAGTTTCCATCCAGCGGATATTCGCAAGTACAGAGGGCTTGGAGTCCCGCAGGCGTGGCTTGATAACAGAGACCGGATCGGAATGACTCTCCAGCGTCTCAGCGAACACATCGACGGTGGAGAGATTGTTGCATACGACGAGGTCGACGTGAGTGAGTGTGCAACGCTCTGGGAGGCGTTCGATGCAGTGCGGAGTCTACAAGCCGACATCCTGATCGAGGGGTTACAAACACTTCAGGACCCCTCAGTCGAACTCACGGTTCCGGAGTCGTTAGGCCCATACTACTCGCCGAAATCCCTTCGCAAACCGTCGGTTGCCGGACGAACAATACTTAAAAATACAGCCGGGCGTCTGCAGCGGTTGATTAGGAAACCCTGAGCGTATACAGCCGGTGGCCGACGAGCCAGCTGGTTAGGTGGCTTGGTCGTAGGCCTCGGCCGCAAGGTCGACCGCACGTTCGAGATCCGGTCCGAGCGGCGAGCCAACCACGATGCTGTCGGCGTGGTCGAGAACGCGTGCCATCCGGTCGGCCACGTCGTCGACGGTGCCGGCCATACAGAACGCTTCGGTCATCTCGGGCGTGACGAGTTCGAACGCCGCCGAAAACTCGCCAGCACTGATGTTGTCGCCGATCTCGCTGGCGGTCTCTTTCGAAATCCCGTGACGCTCAAGCACTGGCGGTGCGGCCCCTGCCGTAATAAAGGCGACCGGCGGGCGGGCGGCCTCGCGGGCGGCGGCCTCGTCTTCGTCGACGCTCACACTCGCATATGCGGTGAGATCGAACGCGCCGCGGGACTCCGGGCGGTCGGCCAACCCCTTTTCAACCTGGCTGCGGGCCCATGCGAGATCCGCCTGATGTGAGCCGTTGAACAGGAGTCCGTCGGCGTGTTTGGCAGCCATTCGGCACATGTGTGGGCCCTCGCCGCCGACGTAGACGGGAATGTCGGCTCCGGAGGGTGGCTCGTAGTTGAGTCCGGCGTCAGTGGCCTCGAAGCTACCGTCGACGTCGACGCGCTCGCCGGCCCAGAGTTTCTGAGCTGTTTTAAATGCCTCAATCACCGGCCGTAAGCCGCGCTTTTCGGCATACCCGAGGTTTGCGAGCGTTGAGGGATCACCGGGGCCGATGCCGAAGACTCCGCGGCCACCGGTTGCCTCGTCAATGGTGGCGACTTTCGAAGCCAGCGTGACGGGGTGGATCTCAAAGGGGTTGGCAACACCCGGGCCGACCCGGAGGTCGTCAGTTGCGGCACCGATCTGGTGGAGTGCGCCGAAGGCGTCGCGGTTGTTGTAGTGACACGACGAAAACAGCGTATCGTAGCCCGCCTTCTCGGCGCGAACACCCAGTTCAGTCAGCCGTTCGAGCGGGTGTTCGGGCGTGATCTCGATGCCGAACATCAGACTTCACCCTCCTGTGGGCTGTGGGACCAGCCACGCAACGCCTGGCGGACGTAGTCGCCCTCGATTTCTCTGAAATGGTTCTGGCTGCCCGGCAGCTCGCCGAACTCGAAACCACGAACAACGACCACAGGAGTCCCCCCATCACCCTCGCCAGCGACGAGATTTGCGGCGGCAGCGAGTTCGTCGATCACGTTCTGGACGGTCACGCCGAGTTCGCGGCCGTCCCGGTCGACTGCGCCCCGCCAATCACGGCTGGCGGGCATGCCGTCCCAGCCGATAGCGACCCCACGCTGGCCGTAGCGGAACGGTCGACCGCAGGTGTCGGTGACGATCACTTGCTCGGTGGCCAGCCCGTCGTTTATGCGTGCGGCGCTCTCGCTGGGGCGTTTTGGCAACAACAGCAGATCGCCGCCCGGCACGTTCGAGCGGTCGATTCCGGCGTTGACACCGATGTGGCCAAACCGCGTTTCGGTCAGCAGGAAGGGTGATTCCATCAGCACGTCGACGCTCTCTTCGAGCACCGCCTGGGCGAAGCGTGGGTCTTTTTCGCGACCTGAGAGCTCCGAGAGACTGTCGGCAATTTCGCGGGCGCGTGGGCCGGCGGGGTAGTCGTCGAGATCGGCGATTCGCCCCTCGGCTTTCGAGACGACAGTGCTGGCGACACAGACGACATCCGAGGGTCGCAACTCGACCCGTGAGCTGATCTCGGCGGCGAGATCGTCGCCGGGTTCGATTTCGGGGATCCCCTCGACAGCGAATAGTTCCATGCAGTTCGTATGTGTGGTCGACTGAAAAAGGCCGACGGTAGCGGCCGCTGGAACCGGTGGTCCGCCGTCGGTGAGCTATCAGTCGCCCGAACAATGAAAACGTAGGTGACCGTAGAGATGGATAGACGAACGATGGCCGCACTACTCACTGTGTTCGTCCGACACCGAGGCGAGTTGCTTGTGACACGCCGCGCCGACGACAGCGATCAGGCTCCCGGTCGTTGGGATGGGCTTTCGACGCCGCTGCGTGGTGGCACCGACAGCCTCGTCGACGACGCGCGTCGACTCGTCCGCGCTGCGACGGGTCTCTCGGAGCTCCGATTGGCGTACGCCGGCGAGGCGGTGACCGTCGAGGGTCGAACAGTCCATCCTGTGCTCTTCGATTCGCCGCGCCGCGAGACCGACATCGAAGGCGTAGCGGCTGCCGAGTGGGTGCCGGCGACAGAGATTTTGGAGCGTGAGGCCGTCGCGGGACTCTGGGAAGCCTACGAGCAGGTCGCACCCTCGTCGACGACGATCGGCGCGGATACAGTCCACGGCGCAGCCGCGTTGTCGATTCGCGCGCTCGAAGCTCTCCGAGACCGGGCCGCAGTCGTCGACGACTGGGAGGCGGTCGCCGAGACGGCCCGCGAGCTTCGGGCAGCCCGGCCGAGTATGGCCGTCTTGGCCAACCGAATCAACCGCGTGATGAGCAGCGCCGAGCAGTCGACGGCAGCGGTCCACGACCGAGCGCTCGGCGAGATCGAAACCGCACTCGATGCGGACGCAACCGCGGCCGCGACAGCTGCCGACCGTCTCACCGGGCCGATTGCAACGCTGTCGTGGTCCGGGACGGTCAAAGACGCCCTCTTGGAACTGGAGGCGAGCGTGACTGTTGCCGAGGCCAGACCCGACCGCGAGGGGATCGAACTCGCCGAATCGCTGGCCGCCGCGGGCCAGGACGTGACGGTTACTACTGACGCCGCGCTGCCCGCACTGCTCTCGGACCGAGAGTTCGGCGCGGTGCTTGTCGGTGCGGATACGATTTTGCCGAACGGCGATGTGATAAACAAGGTCGGCACACGCGCGCTCGCACTCGCCGCCGACCGGGCGGACGTGCCAGTGTATGTGGCTGCCGCCCGCGATAAGGTCGCCGTCGACGACACGTTCCACCGCGAGGAGGGTCCCGAAACCGCGGTGTACGACGGTCCCGAATCGATTGCGGTTCGAAACCCGGTGTTCGATCTGACGCCGGGCGACCTCGTCGAGGGTGTGGTGACCGAAAACGGCCTGCTCGATGATCGGGGCATCTCAGTTGTGGCTGCCCAACACCGTTCGAACGCCGAGTGGGTCGACGGCGAGTGAGATCCGTGCGTTCATTTGGCCGGCGTGCGAAACACTGGTGGTGGCAGTGACGACAGTTACCCCCACTGAGCCCCTTGTGACGAGGTACCACACTGAGCCACCATCTCGTTTCAGTACAACGGTTCTGTGACCACAAACAGTTGGAATCATACTCACTCCTCACCAGTGAGCAGTATAGTGGACGCGTCGGTATGCAGCACAGCTCGAATCTGTCTCCTGATCACGAACGCGTCGCTGAAAATCTCGCAGGCCTAATATCTTGATGGCACAATTTATTAAATAGAGGCGACAGAGACCACAGTATAGTAAATGGCTTTTTCATTTGACACAAGCTACAAAGACTTGGACTCGAAACTCTATTCGAGCGCAACGCCCAAAGACATCGATGATCCAAGGCTCTTGACACGTAACAAAGCATTAGCTGCTGATCTTGGGTTGGATACCGAACAGTTGACCGCTCGAATTCTTTCAGGGCAAGAGCGTTTGGAAGACCCGATTGCCCAAGCCTATGCCGGCCATCAGTTTGGACGGTTTACTATGCTTGGCGATGGGAGAGCGATGCTACTGGGCGAACACCTACATGATGGCAACAGATACGATATCCAACTGAAAGGAGCTGGCAGAACCCCATACTCGGGACGAGGCGATGGAAGCGCGACTGTGAGCTCAATGCTCAGAGAGTATCTGTACTCGTATGCAATGCACAACTTGCGAATCAACTCATCAAGGTGTCTCGCGGTCATCGAAACCGACGAAGCAGTCAAGCGACGGCGAACGGAGCCCGGTGCCGTTCTTGTCCGTGTGATGAATAGCCACATTAGATTCGGGACGTTCCAGTACGTTGCCTCCCAAGCCCCTGGAGAACTACAAGAATTCACTGAGTATGTGATCGACCGACACTATCCGCATCTGAACAGTACGGAGACGAAATACGTCGACTTCTTCGAGGCAGTAATGGGATCGTCGGTCGAGATGGTCGTCGACTGGCTGCGTGTTGGGTTCATTCATGGCGTCATGAACACGGACAACATGAGTATCGACGGCGAAACGTTCGATTACGGCCCCTGTGCGTTCATGAACTACTACGACGAGGAGGCGGTGTTCAGTTCGATCGATAAACACGGAAGATACGCCTTCGGGAACCAACGAACCATCCTACACTGGAATCTCCAGCGGTTCGCAGAAGCCCTCAAACCGCTTTACAACGACTCTTCTGTTGATTTTGATGAGCTGCAAGCCAAACTAGACGATTTTGACGACATATTCGATGCCAACTACTACAGTATGATGCGGCAGAAACTCGGGATTAACTCAGACGGCGAGAAAAAAATAGTAGATAAATTTGTAGACTGGCTTCGTGAATCTAACGCAGATTATACGAATACATTCATCGAGTTGGAACGTCCGGGATCATTTGATGACCCGGTCTATGCATCGACAGCGTTCGAGAATCTCCGGGCTGAATTAGCTGAGATTGGCCTGGATACGAAGCTGATGAAGCAGGCGAACCCCCGGTATATCCCCCGCAATTACTTGGTAGAAGAGGCACTGTACCAGTATCTAGAAAACGAGGACCTATCCACATTCGGGCGTCTGTTGAGCGTGTTGAAAAACCCGTATGAATCGAACAATGCGAACGCACGGTTTCAGCAACCGCCTCCAAAAGAGTTCGACGCAGCGTATACAACCTATTGCAATACCTGATAAAAGCCACATCACGTGTGTACGGACCGGTCGACGAACAGCTAACTCAGCATACACACGGCGGGCTGACGGATACACCTCCGAAGATCAGCGAGCCAATGGGTCATCTCGGTAGAAAAAGTTCGGCTCTCGAACGGCATTGTCGTATTCTTGGTAAAATATGTGTGTTGTCGACGAGGCGTTTGGCGGCAACAGCCAAGATTTATCGCCAGTTACCGAGCGACCAGCGTCCTGTTCGTCCTGTTCGAACTGTTTGAACTGTTCGGCAGCCGTATGATGGTCGACGATTCGGACGCCGTGAGCGTCGAACGAATGCAGCACCGCACGGTTGAGTTCTGCGAGCGCCCGGTCTTTCCACAGCGATCTGTCGGTTGTCGTATCCAGCCCGAGTCTGTCGGCGATTTCGGGAAGCTTGTCGTATCGGTCTCTGTCACCGAAATCCCGACTCCCGATCTCGGTCGCCATATACCAGCCGTTGAACGGCGCAGCCGGATACCGAAGCCCACCGATCTCCATCACCATATCGGAGACGACCGGCACCGCATACCACTGCAGCCCAAGGTCGGCGAACCACTCGTAGTCGGGGTGTGACAGCGGCACCTCCAAGATGGCCTCCTCCGGGAGCTCGAACAGCTCCGGTTCGTTGTCGTCGACCTGAATCACGAGCGGGAGTACGTCGAATGGGGTGCCTTCGCCCTCCCAGCCTCTAGACTGACAGTAGTTGGTCAGTG
>PWFE01000112.1 GCA_003554115.1 Haloferacaceae archaeon
AGTTTTCTGGCGTCTTCGGCTCGCAGAAAGCCCATATACTCGTTTGGGTGGCTCTCTTCGGAGGCTTCCAAGGCAAACTCAAGGGTATCGCGGGCAATACCGAGAATCTCACTCGATCTGAAGAGCCGCATTGTCGAATTTCGGGGTGGCGAGCATCTAAGGGTTCCGGAACGTCGACCCAGCGACTGGGGCCAGCCGAAGATAACAAGCTTAACACGTCGGTCCCCCAAAGGGCGGGTATGACCGAGGATACCGCCGGGGAGTCCGGCGAGCGGGATGATTCGCGTCCCGTCGTTTACGATCTCGCGCCCGATTGCACGCTGACTGACGTCACCGAGGGTGCGAACTACCATGCCGTCGTCAACGGTGTTGTTGCCTACGGCGTGTTCGTCGACATCTCTGACTCCGTCTCCGGCCTCGTACACGAATCGAATCTTGAAAAGACATACAGCGTCGGCGACCGACTTGTCGTCGAACTCGAAGAGCTGAAAGAAAACGGCGATATCGCCTTCGACGTCCCCGATATCGAAAACTACCGTACCGATATCGTCGACCACATCCCCGAAATCACCCCCATTGCAGATCTCGAAACCGGCAACGAAGCCACCATTGAAGGCTCAGTCGTCCAGATCAAACAAACTGGTGGGCCAACGATTTTCCATCTCAACGACGGCACCGGAATCATTAGCGCCGCGGCCTTCGAAGAAGCCGGCGTCAGGGCGTATCCTGCTGCCGAACTCGACGACATCGTCCGGATCAGCGGCCGCATCGAATCCCACCGCGATACTCAACAGATCGAAGTCGACTCGCTGTCGGTGCTCGACGGTGAGGCCAAAGCCGACGCCCACGAGACACTCCAGGCTGCTCTCGACGAACGAGCCACGCCCGCCGACATCGAGCCACTCATCGAGTGGCCCGCATTCGAGCCGATTTTCGAGGAGCTGCAGGGAGTTGCCCGTTTGCTCCGCCAAACAGTGTTGGAGGGTCGACCGATCCGCGTCCGACACCACGCCGACGGCGACGGCATGTGTGCGGCCGCCCCCGTCCAACTCGCGCTCGAAAACCTCATTGCTGAGGTCCACGGCGACCCCGAGGCTCCACGCCACCTATTTAAAAGACTCCCCAGTAAGGCACCGTATTACGAAATGGAGGACGTCACACGCGACCTGAACTTCGCTCTTGAGGGCCAATCACGGCATGGCCAGAAACTCCCGTTCCTCCTCATGCTCGACAACGGCTCAACCGAAGAGGACGTGCCGGCCTACCAGAATCTCGCCCACTACGACATCCCAATCGCAGTTATCGACCACCACCACCCCGACCCCGAGGCGGTTGAACCGTTGTTGGACGCCCACGTCAACCCGTATCTGTACGACGAGGACTACCGGATCACGACGGGAATGATGTGTGTCGAACTCGCCCGACTGATCGATCCACAGATCAGCGAGGATCTCGAACACGTTCCAGCGGTTGCGGGCCTTTCGGACCGCTCGAAAGCCGACGCGATGCGGCAGTACGTTGAGCTCGCAGGCGAGGCTGGCTACGACCGCGCCCACCTCGAAGACATCGGTGAAGCACTCGACTATGCGGCCCACTGGCTCCGCTACAGCGAGGGCAAAACGCTCGTGACAGACGTCCTCGACGTGGGCTGTGAGGACGCCGACCGTCACAAACAGCTCATCGAGTTCCTCTCCGAACGCGCCGAACGTGATGTCGACCGCCAGCTTGAGGCGGTCGAGCCCCACGTTGAACACGAACGGCTCGATTCGGAGGCGCATCTGTACCGCGTCGACCTCGACAACTTCGCCCACCGATTTACCTACCCCGCACCCGGAAAGACGACCGGCAACCTCCACGACCGCAAGGTCAAAGAAACCGGCGAGCCCGTGATCACCATCGGCTACGGTCCCGACTTTGCAGTGCTCCGCTCTGATGGCGTGCGGCTCGACATTCCGCGGATGGTCACCGAACTCAACGAAGAGCTGCCCGGTGCCGGTGTCTCCGGCGGCGGCCACCTAGTTGTCGGCTCGATCAAGTTCGTCAAAGGCCGCAGAGAATCAGTAATTGAGCTCTTGGTCGAGAAGATGGCCGAAGCCGACCTCGACGAAGCACTGTCGACGGCTGCCCCGCTGGAGTAGCCACTTACTACGCCTGTTTAGTTGCTTCCTACCGTCTCGGCAAATTCGAGTCGACGTTTGAGTAGTAGTACCGTCCCGGCCGCAAGACCAACGCTGACGACGACAACACCGACCGGAATCTCGTCGTGTCCGTCGGCCGAGTCGCCATCCCAGTCGCTGGCAAACACCTTGGCGTAGTAGTCGGCGACCGCCTCGTCTTCGATGGCGACTGCGACCTCGCGGTTGTTCGTTGCTGAGTTGTTGTTCCAGTTGAGGCTGCCGACAATTGCGGTGTCATCGGCGACGATTCCTTTGGCGTGAATCTTGCCGAAGCGGTCGGTGTCCTCGGCGAGTCTAACTTCGAGGGAATCGTCGGCTTTCTCTCTGAGTTCCTCGGCCAGTGCCTTGTTATCGCTCTCGTCGTACCACTCACTACCCAAGAGAATTCTGACCTCGACACCGCGGTCGGCCGCGCGGATCGCCGCGCGAAGGAGGC
Organism: Haloferacaceae archaeon; assembly: GCA_003554115.1. Next base: position 2,614 of record PWFE01000112.1, read on the forward strand.
CGAAGTCGGTGTCGCTGATTCGTGGCTGGACGACAAGCAGTCGGTCGTCCGTTTCATCGATCTCGTCGACGAGTTGCTCAACGGCGTTATCTGGCGCAGCCAGCAGTGTGAGTTCGTCGACCGTCGTCGATTTCGGGCGGTGGGTTTCCGGGTAGCTGCCGGCTGCTGAGCCGTGGCTATGGGTGTCTGTCGTCTCGCGGAACGTATCCCACGAGGTTGTATCTTTCCAGCCCGCATCGTGTTCAAAAACGGCACCTAACTCGTCGGCTGTTTTCGGTGAGTCGACGACTACTCCCCAGCCGCGGTTTTCAGCCCCGCCGGTGCCGGAGGGCTTCCAGTTTTCGGTGAGCACGACCGCCCGGTCGTCGACGACAGCGTACTTCGGATGGTGGTAGCGAAATCGGGTTCGCTCGCCAGTCATCACCTGAACGTCGACGCCTGCATCGGTGAGGTCGTCCAGTCGGTCAGCCTGTGCGTCTGGGATCCCACCGACGGGACCACCCTCAATGAGAACCGCAACGTCGACGCCGCGGTCGTGGGCTGCGATGAGTTCGTTGGTTACGCGGGGGGATGTTAGCGTGTAGGCTGCCAGATACAGCCGCTTGTCGGCATCGTCGATGGCATCGACGGGTAGCTCATTGGCATCAGGGAGGACGAACGCCTCAACCGGTTTGTCGTCGACGGTCTTTGGGTCTCGTGGCTCGAAGCCATCGGGCTGCCAGCTAGGCTCGTGGTCTGCCCGCCAGCGATGGCTTTCGGGTGCTCGATCGTAGCTCACGCTGTCGACTGTCCGGCCATCTCGCTGGAGTTCAAGCCGGTCGCCGTCGACAGCCAACCGGAGATAGCTCTCGGTTTCGGTAACTGTCGCGTTGGTGTGTGCGGCGGTTTTGTCCGGATGGCGGCTGATGGCGAACGTCCCAGTCTGGTTCGGGAGCGTGGCTGTGCTGTGGCCATCGGTGAGCGTCCACTCGCCCGGTTCATTGAGATCGACGAGTACGTACTCGCCGCGATTCTGCTCAGTCGGTGGGTTTGGATACAACTCGACGATTTGGCCACTGTCGACGGCTGTGGGGGAAGGGTGTGTGGTGTCGTATGCTGCCGTCGAACCGGCCGCTGCGGGGGCGACAGCGGTAACCACGAGACAGCCGACCAGACAGGCGAACAGTCGGCGTCCGACGACAGTCTGACGAACCACGCGGTGAATGCTGCCCCTTCATATAAAAACATCGGGCGGTCGACGTGGCACTTATCCGCCCGAGTGTCGAGAGATACGTATGGTCGAATTGGTGTTGCTGGCAGCACTCGCGCTGTTGGTTGTCGGCGTCGTCGGCAGCGTCGTGCCGCTGGTGCCGTCAGGACTCGTCTCGCTGGCCGGTGTCTGGACGTACGTGCTGTTCGGCAGCGAGTCTGTCGGCCCAATCGTGATCGCGGTACTAACGCTGACCGCGTTGCTTGCGGCCGTTTTTGAGCATTTTGGTGGGCCGCTCGCTGCCAAAGCCAGCGGCTCGTCGAATCAGGTGATGGTTGCCTCGACGATTGGCGGACTGTTGTTGCTGTTCGTACTGGGTCCAATCGGGGTTATCGTCGGCGTCGTCGGCACCGTCTTTCTGCTCGAATTGAAAGGCGGAACCGAGATCGAAACCGCCGCACGCCGGTCGGTGTACACCGCTGCCGGGGTGTTGGCCTCTTCGGTCGTCCAGATTCTGTTGACGCTATCGATTCTGGCTGCGTTCGTGCTGTTCGTGGTCGTGCTCTGAGCAGCCGCTGGTTCGACGTTCGATTATTACGATCCCCTGATTTCGGTAGTAACAACCGGTTTAGGCCCCGAGAGATGACGATCCGGTATGGATCTCGGACTCATCGTCGCGGTAGTGGGCCTTGGGGTGATCCACGGCGTGTTGCCGGATCACGGCTGGCCGATTGCGGCGACATACGCGTTGGGCTACGACCGACGGTGGCTCCGTGGGACCGTTGCCGCGCTGATTCTCGGCGTCGGCCATCTCATCAGTAGTGTCGCGCTCGTAGTCGCATACTTTTGGTTTGCCAGCTTTGCGGCGTTCGCCGAAGGGCCGTGGATGAAGCCGATTGCCGGTGGGCTCTTGGTCGCACTCGGCATTTATGAGTACGTCAGCGGTGGCCATGGAAATCACGACCACAGCCACAGTCACGATCACGACCACGGCCACTTCCACGATGCTGACCACGACCACGACCATCATCACGACCACAGCCACGCTGCTGACCACGGCCAGCAAGACGGCCACAAAACGAGTGAGTCGACCGGATTTCTGGCGAGCCTTCGGGGTCGACTACCCGGCAGCGGCCACATGCATCCCACACAGGAACACGCCGAACAGGGGTTGTTGACTCTTGGGGTCACCGCACTTGTTCTCGGATTTGCACACGAAGAGCCGATTCAGATTCTGGCAATCTGTGCGGGCACACAGTTCTGTCTCGAACTCATGATACTGTACTCGCTGGCGGTGATCGCCGCGATTCTCGCGCCGACGCTACTGTTGATCGCTGGCTATCAGCACCATCGTGAAAAAATCGAACAGTATACGCCCTACCTGCCGACACTCACGGCGGTCGTACTCGTTGCGGTCGGCATGGCGTTCATCGTCGGCATCTTCTAGCGAATCGAATCTAACAGCAGTTTCTGTTCGACCCGTTTGACCTCGTGTTGGACATCCCGGACAGCGTCGATGTTCGCACTAATCGAACTCACACCTTCTTCGACGAGGAACTTCACCATCGCGGACTTCGAGGCCGCCTGCCCACAGATACTGGTGTCGACGCCCAACTCACGACAGCTCTCGATTGTCGATTCGAGCAGCGCGAGCACACCCGGATGCAACTCGTCGAACCGGTCGACAACAAACTCGTTGTTTCGGTCGACTGCCAAAGTATACTGGGTGAGGTCGTTGGTGCCGAACGAGACGAAATCGATGCCTGCGGCGGCGATCTCTTCGATGAGCAGCGCGCTGGCAGGCGTCTCGACCATCACGCCCCAGCGGGCTTTTTCCGGGTCGATACCGACTGCTTCCATGTGTTCTCTGGCTCGTTCGACGTCTTCGGCGTCGTTGACCAGCGGCAACATCAACTCGACGTTGTCGTAGCCGACATCGAACAGCCGTTTGAACGCCGCCAGCTCACACCGGAACGGCTCGGGCTTATCAAGGCTGCGGCGCACGCCACGGTAGCCTAACATCGGGTTGTGTTCGTGCGGTTCGTTGCTGCCGCCCTCGAGATCACGGAACTCGTCAGTTGGCGCATCAAGCGTTCGAGCCCGCACTGGCCGCGGATAAAACGCCTCGGCGACCGTCCGAATGCCGTCGACGAGTTCCTCAATGTAGGCATTCTTGCCGTGGTCGGCGATGTACTGCTCGGGCGTTTTACCCAGCGAGATCACCATGTGTTCGATTCGCAGTAGCCCCACCCCGTCAGCGCCAGTCGCCGCGGCACGCTCGGCGGCCTCGGGAATCGAGAGGTTGACTTTGACCTCTGTTGCGGTCATCGGTTTGACCGGCGTCTGTGGACGGACAGACTCGACAGGATCGGGTTGGATCGCCGGCTCGTCAGGTTCGGTCGGCCCACCTGCACGCACGAGGCCCATCTCACCGTCGACAGTCACCAGTTGGCCGTCTTCGAGCACCTTTGTTGCATTGCGGGTGCCGACGACCGCGGGCACTCCCATCTCCCGTGAGACAATCGAGGCGTGTGAGGTCATCCCGCCCTCGTCGGTGACGATGGCGGCGGCGCGTTTCATCGCGGGCACCATATCCGGCATCGTCATCTTGCTAACGATGATATCGCCCTCTGTCACTTGGTCGAGATGGTCGAGTTTTCTGACGATCCGGGCTGCACCCGAGCCAGTGCCGGGGCTCGCGCTGACCCCGCGGACGAGGACGTCACCGTCTTCGTCGTCCGACTCCGTTTCGACCGCCTGCGTCGACTCCTCCTTCGAGTGCCCACCGTTGATCGCTGGCTGGCTCGGTGGCTCGGTGGCGTTGTCGCTGATTGTCGTGATGGGTCGGGACTGTAGCATGTACAACTCGCCATCGAGGATAGCCCACTCAACGTCCTGTGGTTCACCGTAGTGGCTCTCGACGGTCTGGCCGATCTCGACGAGCAGTTCGATCTCTTCGTCCGAGAGCACACGGGCGGTTCGTTGCTCTTCAGGGACGGCTTCGAGTGCGGTCTCGCCCGTCTCGGGGTCTTTGCTCATCTGCTGTTTTTTGTCGGTGATCGTCGACTCGACGACAGTGGCTGTATCCGGATTAATAACGTAGTGGTCCGGTGAGACGGCCCCCGAGACGACGGCTTCGCCGAGCCCCCAGGCGGATTCGACGATCATCTGTCGGTCGCCACTCGAAGGGTGGCGAGTGAACAGCACGCCCGATTTTTCGGCCTCAACCATCTGCTGGACGACGACCGCGATGTCTACGGTGGCGTGGTCGAACCCCTGATTCGTTCGGTAATGGACCGCCCGTTCGGCGAACAGCGAGGCCCAGCACTCCGAAATTCGGTCGATGAGGTCGGCTTCGGTAACGTTGAGAAACGTCTCGTGTTGGCCGGCAAACGAGGCGTCCGGCAAGTCTTCGGCGGTCGCCGACGAGCGGACGGCGACAAACGGCTCGCCGCCCTCGTCGTCGGCTGTTTGGGTGCCGAGTTCGCGGTAGGCGCCGATGATGTCTTCGCGGACGCTCTCGGGGACTGGTGTCTCGCGGATTAACTCCCGGGCGGCCCGGGCGGCCTCGGCGATTGCCTCGTCGTCCGCAGCGTCGGTGGCCAGAATCTCTTCGAATAGTTCAGTTTCGATACCAGCCGTTTGGAGGAACGTGCGATAGGTGTCCGCGGTGACAACAAAGCCAGGCGGAACGGGAAGTCCTGCCTCAGTGAGCTCTCCCAACGAGGCTCCTTTTCCCCCGACTGCATCGATATCGGTCGACTGCGCCTCTCCGAGCCAGAGAATTGTCATTGTCCAGTGTACGGTTTCGTTGACATGCAGAAAAAACTATTTTCAACAATACTGATGGTTTGCCCACACCACCGCGGTCAGTAGAACTCTCGGACCAGATCCATCGCGTCTTCGGGTGCGCCGTCTGGAATCTCGGCCATGTTTTCGGTCACGCCGTGGGCCTGCTCGTAGGAGGGTGCAGCCTCATTCTGGTAGAGCACACCTTGGTACTCCTTTTCGGTATCCAGGATGATCTCTTTGGCCGCGTTGTAGTCGCTGCGGTCGTGGTCGGTGTCGGCGACATCAACCAGCGAATCCCGGAAGTAGTCGTAGGTGTCGACGTCGTTGAACGTCACACACGGGCTGAAAACGTTCACAAAGCCGAAGCCGTCGTGTTCGATTGCCTCTTCGACGATCTCGGCGTGTCGCATCGCATCCGACGAAAACGACTGGGCGATAAAGGTCGCCCCTGCCGATAGTGCCAGTGCAAGCGGGTTGACGGGTGGCTGTTTTGGACCTGCAGGCGTCGTTGAGGTCTCGAAGTCCTCGCGCGACGTTGGCGAGGCTTGGCCTTTTGTGAGGCCGTAAATCCGGTTGTCCATGACGACGTACGTCATGTCGACGTTGCGCCGAACGGCGTGGATGAAATGGCCCACACCGATTGAGTAGCCGTCGCCGTCACCGCCGGCGACCATCACTTCGAGGTCGGGGTTGGCGAGTTTGACACCCGTCCCCACTGGAAGCGCGCGGCCGTGGACCCCATGCAGCGCGTAGCTGTGCATGTAGGTCCCGATCTTGCCGGAACAGCCGATTCCCGCAACAATGAATGTGTTATCGGGGTCGTTGCCGGTGTTGGCGAGTGCTTTCATCATGCCGTTCATCGTCCCGAAATCGCCGCAGCCGGGACACCAGGTCGGTTGTTTGTC
>PWFE01000104.1 GCA_003554115.1 Haloferacaceae archaeon
GGTCGGCCACAACCGCAAAACAGCCACTCAACGACAGTCGAAAGATGACTGTGCCACACGATGAGTTCGTCAGCAGTGTCCGGACGCGGAGTGACCTTGAGAGCGACGAGCAGGCTGCTCGTGCGGCCAAACTCACACTGTCGACGCTTGCCGAACGACTCACCCTTGGGGCAGCCGAAGGGCTCGCCGCTGAGCTACCGGCCGGGTTTCGGGACCCACTCCGTCAAACCGATGCCGACCCCGAGTCGTTTCCGCCAGACGAGTTCGTCGACCGCGTCGAAGCCCGCCAGCGGGAGTTTCCCGAACTCACCCAGGCACAGAGCCGTCGACACGTCGAGGCCGTCTTGAGCACGCTCCGAGACCAAACCCCCGAAGCGTTTGAGACTGCTGTCTCTCAACTTCCCAACGAGTATGAGCGACTCTACGAGCTGCCACCGTAGCCCGACAGCCTACCAGCCGCCGTAGCCACCGACTACTTATATATTTAGGCGGCCGGCCGCTTCGGAAGGCCCTTTAGCAGGGGCCCGAAACCCGGCGGTATGTTTCGTGCGTTCCGCTCGGAAGTCGAGACCGCCATGGAGGCGGCACTCGATGAGCTTGATCTACCGACGGGCGATCTCGGTATCGAAGAGCCGCCCGAAGACCTCGATGCCACACTCGCCTCAAGCGTCGCCTTTCGGCTGGCCGGCGAACTCGGTGTCGCCCCACCACAGGCCGCCCAGCAGCTGGCCGAGGCCGTCGACACCACATCCTACGACTACCTCGGTGAGGTCACTATCCAGGGACCATATCTGAACTTCCAGACGACCGAGGCGTACGCCGCAGACACACTCACAGCCGCCCAGGACGTCGACTACGGCCAACTTGAACCGCGCGGTGAGTCGGTCGTCATCGAACACACCAGTGCGAACCCGACCGGCCCGGTTCACGTCGGCCGCGCCCGTAACCCGATTTTGGGCGATGCGGTCGCCAACGCCGTCGAGATGGCAGGCTACGACGTCGAGCGCCACTACTACGTTAACGACGCGGGCCGACAGATGGCCGTCTTCACCTGGGCCTACGAGACGTTCGACGAAAGCGACCTTGAGGACGAACCCGCCCGCGATCGCACGGAGTACGATCTGGTTCGGTACTACCGCAAGGGCAACGCGTTCCTCGAATCGGCCGACGAAGCGGCGGTTGAGGCCGCAGAAGCCGAGATCAGCGAGATCCTCCAGGGCTTAGAGGCCGGCGACGATGCAACGTACGAGCGGGTCAGCGAGGTCGTCGACCAGGTTCTCGGCGGGATGAAAGCGTGTCTGGGTCGCCTTCCCGCCGAGTTCGACCGCTTTGTCAAAGAAACTGAGTTCATGATCGATGGGTCGACCGATGAGTTGGCCGAGCGGCTGAAAGAAACCGAGTACGCCGTCTACGAGGAGGATGCCTGGCAGCTCGAACTCGACGAGTACGGCATCGACAAGAACCTCGTGTTCCTCCGATCGGATGGGACGAGCCTCTATACGACACGGGATCTGGCCCACCACGAATGGAAGTTCGACAACTTCGATCGCGCCGTCACGGTGCTTGGTGAGGACCACAAACTCCAGGCCAAACAGCTGCAGGCGACCCTTGAAATTCTCGGCAACGACGCCTCGCGGCTCGACGACGTGATCTACTCGTATGTCAACCTCCCGGAGGGCAAAATGAGCACCCGTCGTGGCACTGGTGTCATGCTGGATGACCTGCTGGATGAAGCCATCGACCGTGCCCGCCAAGAGGTCGAAAATCGGCTCGAAGACCGTATCCGTGACGACGAACTCGACGAAAGCGATATCGAACGCATCGCTCACCAAGTCGGGATCGGCGCGGTACGCTACGATATCGTCTCGAAACAGCCCACAAAGGGAATCACGTTTAAATGGGACGAAGCACTCAACTTCGAGGCCCAATCGGCACCCTACGTCCAGTACGTTCACGCCCGCTGTTGTGGCATTCTCGATGAGGCCGACACCGCCGCCGAGCCGACTGATCTCGATGCGTCGGTGTTGTCGACGCCTGAAGAACAGACGCTTTTGGCTGTGCTTGCACGCTTCCCGGCAGTTATCGAGCAGGCTGGCGAGGATCTCGAACCCCACCGCATAGCAACCTACACACGCGAGTTGGCCGAAGCGTTCAACGGCTTTTATCGCGCCTGTCCAGTGCTGTCGGCCGACGACGCCGACACACGCGCCGCACGGCTTGCAGTTGTCCGCGCGACGAAACACACCGTCGACAACGCTCTCGGCGTTCTTGGTGTCGAGGCCCCCGACTCGATGTAGTCGGCGAAATCTACACGAGCAGTCCGACGGCTGTAAAGAGGCTCCCGCCGATGAGGTAGATCGAGCCGATACCGGCTCCAAGTGCGACCAGTACGAAGACGACGATCCACCAGAGCGGAACTGTATCGTTGTCTGCCATATCGGTACTGTGCCGGCGGCCTACAAGAAATCCCTGCTTCGGAACCGCTCAGCGGAACAGCCGACTGAAAAAGCCGCGTTTTTTCTCATCGTCGTCATCGTCGGCTTCGTCGACCGCGATTTCCGCCTCGGGTTGGTCGCCGTGTTGGTCGGCAACTCCGCCTTCGGCATCAGGAATCAGCGGCTCGTCTGCTTCGGCTTCGTTTTCGTCCACCGCTGTGTCGGCTGCATCCGCTGTGCTGTCGATGCTGTCTTCGATTTCGGCTCCGAGTACGGTCGTCTCTGTCGTGTCTTTATCGCTGCTTCCGAACGGAATCGCATCCGCCGGAACCGACTCACTCTCGGTGTCGGGCGTATCGGGAGATGGCGTCGACGGTTCGTCGCTGTCGGTGCCGGTTGCAGCGTCGGCCCATTTTGATTCGGCGTCCGCTGTGTCTGCTGGTTCGGCCGCAAACGGATTGACAACGTTGGGGTCGTCCTCACTGCTGGCGTCGGTTGCTGACTGTTCGGTCTGTACGGCCTCCGCCTGCTCGGTGGCCTCGCCTTGCTGGGCAGTCGACGGGCTGTCGCCCGGATCCATCGTGATGCTGCCTTCCGAAAGCGACTCGGATAGCTGTTCGTCACTTGCTTCGAGCAGTTCACGGGTTTCGGCCGCCAACTCGGTCGGCGATGGCTCGGGTGGCTCCGGTGACCGGCCGGTGAGCTGTCTGGCAAGCTCTCGGTAGCCGGCGGCTGCCTCGCTGTGTGGAGCATAACTCACCAACGGCTCGCCGACCGCAATCGATTCTCGAACCGCCTCGTCATCGGGCACCGTCGTCAACACGTGAGCCGTTAGGATTCCACTAACTACCTCATCGATGGGGGTGGCCTCGTCGGTTCGGGTGATGACCGCGCCAGCGACGACACCGCCGAGTCGTTCGGTGAGTTGTCGTGTTTTTTCGGTGTCGACCAGCGCATCGCGCTCGGCTGTCGAGACCAGCACAACCGCATCCGAGACGGACAGTGGAACGCTGGTTTCGTGACTGACGCCCGCGCCCACATCGATCAGAATGAAATCGGCGTCGTCGAACGCCTCGACAACGCGGTCGAGTCGCTGTGGGTCGGCGGCCGCAAACGAATCCAGCGAGGTGTCTCCGGGAACCACTGTCAGCCCGGCTGGTCCCTCGTAGGCGGCCTGCCGTGGTTCTGCTTCGTCTGCAAGCACATCGTGGAGCGTCGGCCCATCGGGGCTCACGCCGAGTGCTGCACCGAGGTTTGCCATTCCGATATCGCCGTCGATGACCACGACGTCAGCGCCGGTGTCGGCCAGCGTCGACCCCAGATTCGCTGTCGTCGTGGTCTTGCCAACGCCGCCTTTCGCGCTGGCAATCGCATAGACCCGTGCCATACAATCGTGGTTCCGCGACGCGACTATAAAGGTACGCTCTAGTGACTGGTTTTCGGGCCGCAAAGTGGTCGACTCGGCTGAACCCGACCAGTCAAAGCATACTTACCGACTCCCCGGCGATAGCATACTAATGAGTACGGACGCCGACGAGCAACCCAGCGAGGACCGCCGGAAATACGAGTTCCGCAAGGTCATCGAAGAGCTCCAAGCATACGAGGGCTCGGGGACTCAGCTTGTCACGATCTACATTCCCGACGACAAACAGATTTCCTCGGTCGTCGAACACGTCATTCAAGAACACTCCGAGGCAGCCAACATCAAATCCAAACAGACCCGGACCAACGTTCAGGACGCCCTCACCTCAATTAAGGACCGCCTACGCTATTACGACACCTTCCCTCCTGAGAACGGTCTGGTGATCTTTTCGGGTGCGGTCAACAGCGGCGGCGGCCAGACTGATATGGTCACTCGTGTCTTGGAGTCGCCCTCCGAGCCGATCCAGTCGTTCCGCTATCACTGTGATTCGGACTTTCTGACCGAGCCGCTCGAAAACATGCTCCTTGATAAGGGGCTGTTCGGGTTGATCGTCTTGGATCGCCGGGAGGCCAACGTCGGCTGGCTCAAAGGCAAACGCGTCGAAGCGGTCAAATCTGCCTCCTCGCTGGTGCCGGGCAAACAGCGAAAAGGTGGCCAGTCCGCCCAGCGATTCGCCCGGCTTCGACTGGAGGCCATCGACAACTTCTATCAGGAGGTCGCCGGCATGGCCAACGATCTCATGGTGCCGAAACGCCACGAGCTCGACGGCATTCTCGTTGGAGGTCCTTCACCGACCAAAGACGAGTTCCTCGACGGGGAGTATTTGCATCACGAACTCCAAGATGTGGTACTCGGGAAGTTCGATGTCGCCTACACCGACGAATCCGGTCTGAAAGACCTCGTTGATTCGGCCAGTGACGTCCTCTCGGACCAAGAGGTCGTCAAAGACAAAAACCAGATGGACGAGTTTTTCGAAAAGCTCCACGTCGGCAACGAATCGACGTACGGCTTCGAGGCCACACGCAAAAATCTCGTGATGGGATCGGTCGACCGACTGCTCATTTCCGAAGATCTCCGACAAGATGTCGTCGTCTACGACTGCAACGGCACCGAGGCCTTCGAGATGGTGGATCGTCGACACAACACCCCAACCCACGAGTGTCCGGATGGGACTGAGGCCGAAGTTGTCGAACGCGAAGACGCCATCGAGCATCTGATCAACCTTGCCGAACAGCGCGGCACCGAGACGAAGTTCATCTCGACGGACTTCGAAAAGGGCGAACAGCTGCTTGATGCGTTCGGCGGTGTCGCCGGCATTCTACGGTATTCGACCGGGATCTAATCGCGGCAACAAAGCCGTAGGCAGTGATTAATCGGGCCGTTTCTCGCTGTAGGAAGGCTATAACAATATCCCAACTAGCCAACTGTCGGCTGTGGCGACTCAGATTCCATCTGGTCGCTACGTGCCCCCACACCTCCAGTCGTGTCCCCACCGCTGGCTTCCGCCTTCGCCGGTTCGACCGCGAGCGGCACCCGCTGGCGCTGTCGACCGGCCCTCCTTCCACTGGTTATTTCAGTAGTGAATCGAGCTGTGTTCGTCTCCGGCCGAGATCGATCCGAGGCTCGATAGTTGGCTCGGCAAGAAGCCGATCAAGTGTCAAAAACAGATCGACGCCGTTGGACTCCAGATACTCAATTAGCGATTCGATCTCGCTGCGATTGAGCGCAAGCGAGTCGAGTTTGTCGATCAGTACTAGCATCCCGACACCCACATCACCAGTTGGAAACCGCGTGTGAATCGCCTCGAACGACGGCTCGTCGGTCGCTGCTGTCGGTTCGCCTGCCTCAACCGAGAGACATCGCTGGCAGTAGCTGATCGCTGGGCTCGACGTATACGTTGTCAGCTCGGTCGGCACCGAGACAGTTACTCGGCTGGCGCTGCAGTGTGGACACTCGCTGGTCATACACCCGAAAGAAGACGGACCCGCAAACCAACACCGATTGACCACCGCTGACAGTCGAGTGTCTGCGTTGGGTCGGGATTCAGTCGCTGGTGACGCTGATCGATTCGGTCGATTGTTCGGCTTCTGCGGCCTCGCGTTCGGCTTTTTCTTCTTCTTCTTTTTTCGCCTTGATTTTCTTCATGCGGAAGATCTCTTCGCGTTCTTGTTCTTCGAGTTTTTGCTCGATGTACTCCTGGTTGTTGTACAGATCCGGCAGCAGTTTGAACTCGAGGGCGTTGACACGGCGTTTGGTCGTCTCGATTTCGGTGAGCATCTTTTTCATCGCCGTCTCGACTTCGGCGGCAAGCACAATCGTTTCGAGCAGCTCCTCGTAGGCGTCGGCGGCCTCGTCGATTCGGGCCGACGATCCAAGCAGCCCATAGCCACGCTCGTCGAGCGATTTTCGGATTTTTGCCGATTCGATCTGTGGGACGACAACACCCATGATGTTTTTCGATTGGGTCGTGATCTCTGGGTGTTCTTGGAGTGCAGCCGCCGCTCCACGGACGGCCACGTCGCCGTCCATCGCGCGAGCCATATCGAGTTTCCGCTGGGCGGTCTCGTAGTTCGCATTGAGGTCTTCGCGTACGTCTTGGGCCTGATCGAGAATGTCCATGAACTCCATGATCAGCCCGTCACGCTTCTGTTCGAGCGTGTCGTGGCCCCGCTCGGAGAGTTCGATGCGGTCCTCGATTGCCATCAGGTTTTTTCGGGTTGGTTTGACGTCCTCGGCCATCTCTTAGTCGCCCTTGTGAGGCAAGCAGGTTAATGGTTTTCAGTTCTGTTGGCTCCCGGCGGCCTCGATAGCGGCCCGGTCGACCTGCGTGACCAACTCGTCGACCGACTCGACGACAAGTGAGGGAGACTGGTCGGCCGACTCGATATCCCGGCGGGTTGTCTCGCCCGAGAGTACCGAAACCGACCCACAGCCGAGCCGTTCGGCCAACTCGATATCCGTCGACAGCCGGTCGCCGACGATAACGACCTCCGCTGGGTCATAGCCCTCTCGGTCGATAACGTGTTCGACCATGTCGACGTTCGGCTTGCCGAAGACGTGTGTTGGTGATCGCCCGCTGGCGGTTTCGATCATCGCGGCAATCGAGCCGCAGTCAGGAATGAGCCCTGATTCGGTCGGACAGACCAGATCGCCGTGGGCGACGACGAACTCCGCCCCATCACGTACTGCGAGTGTGGCCTCGGCAGCTTTCTCGTAGGTTAGCTCGCTGTCGAAACCAACCACCACGGTCTCAGGGTCGCCCGCAGCCGGTTCGATGCCAGCCTCAGAGACCGCTCGACGCATCGCTTCCGTGCCGAGCACATAGGTCGACTCAATGCTGTTTGCTTGTAGATAGTCGATCACTCCGTCGGTCGAGAGGATGATGTCGTCGGGCGCGGCATCGATTCCGGCCGACGATAGCCGGTCGGCGTAGGTGTGTTTCCACCGCGAGGAGTTGTTCGACAGAAAGTAGACGTCGACGCCTGCCGTCCGAAGCTGTGAGACGAGTTCGACTGCCCCCTCGACGGGGGTTTCGTCCAGATAGATCGTCCCATCCAGATCGAAAAAGACGGCCTCTTTGCGGTGAAGCTCGCCGAGCGACGAGAAGGTGTGGTCGGCCGCCAGTAGATCCGTTCGGTCATCGATTTCAACCCACGGCGCTCCGGCGATGTCGACGGGCTGGATGTCGTGGTTGCCGGTCGAAAGCAGCTCGTCGAGTGCGAGCTCGGTCCAAGAGGTGTACTCGTCGTCAATCTCGATTCGCCTGACGATCCGGTCGAACAGTTTGGCCGACGTCTCGGCTGAAAACCTGTAGAGATCGATGGAGGTGCCGGCGGCTTCGGCTTCCGGAATCTCTTTTGAGATACCGTCGATCTGGCCGTCTTCATTGACGGTGATCTTCATCGCTTCGGGGTCGTAGGTGCCGGTGTCGACCGCAATCGCACTGTCCGTGTCTGCGGTCGTCACTTGCTGGACGATCTCCGGGTCGAACACGACATCGCCGTTACTGAGCAAAAAGGGCTCGCCGCCGACCGCCTGCTGGGCACAGTACAGCGAGTACATGTTGTCCGTGTTGGCAAACGCCGGGTTGTGGACGGTTTGTATCTCGATGGCCAACTCCTCGGTGAGTCGATCACAGAGCGACTGGATCTGCTCAGGCATGTAGCCGGTGACAACGAAGACGGTCTCGACTCCGGCGTCATCGTAGGCACGAATCTGGTGTTCGGCGATTGGCGTGCCGTCGACTGTCAGGCAGGCTTTCGGCTGGTCGACTGTCAGGGGCCGGAGCCGCGAACCGGTGCCGGCTGCCAAGATTACTGCGTTCATAGATTCCCATCGAGAGGATTGTGGATGGTCTCAAAAGTCCGGGGTCAGTTGCAGGCGAAACCGAATAAGTAGGCGGCTCATACTCAATAGACGCACCGCAAACTTCCCTCAAACGGCTTTGCTATATATTTCACGTAGAACGGTATCCTGCTGATTGAATGTAATATACTGTTCAAGTAGTGGCCAGCGCCTCCCGTTAGATAGAACCAAGCTGTCGCTGACTGGGCTGAATCGTCGCGCGCGCGGAGAACTGTGGCAGAACGGATGACGTTACCGGGTTGAAGGCTGTA
>PWFE01000128.1 GCA_003554115.1 Haloferacaceae archaeon
AGACGACCAAAACGGAGTTCGTCGACGACGCGACCGACCGGATCGCGGCGAAAACCGACGTGCTCGAACCGATGGGCAACGAGGTGTTCATCTACCTGCTGTTGAGCGACGACGCCGAAGCCTCGATGGACACCGCCCAGGCCGACGATCAGCTGCTGATGAGCACTGATCCCGACAGCACGCTGGGCGAAGACGAAGATATCGAGGTGGTGCTGGACCGCAGCAAGCTCCACCTGTTCGACGGCGTCACGGGCGAGGCGATCACCCACGGGCTGGCCCCGTCGACCGCCGCCGCCTCCGAGCCGGGCACACAGGCCGACTAGTCGGCCACCAGAGGCACCCCTCTCGATTCGAATACATTATCAATAGCAGTAGTAAATAATATTCAATGAGTTCAGACACCAATCCACAGATCGGTATCATCGGGCTCGGTGGCATCGGCCACCATCACGCCGAGCGATTAGCCGACACACAGGCCGACCTTGCGGGCGGTCTCGACATCTCGGGGGAGGCCCGCGAGTCGTTCCGGGAAGCGTTCGACGTCCCGACCTACGAGGAATCCGAGAACCTCCTTTCGGCGGTCGACGCCGTGTTGATCACAACGCCAAACCGGTTCCATGAACAGTACGCAATCGAAGCACTCGACGCAGGCTGTCACGTGCTGCTCGAAAAACCGCTGGCCCACACCCTCGACAGTGCCAACCGCATTGCTGAGGCTGCCCACGAGGCCGAGGGGTTCTGTATGGTCGGCTTTAACAACCGATTTGCCGCGCCCGTCGAGGTAATCAAACAGTACCAGTCCGAGGGCCGGTTTGGTGATGTTTCGCATATCGATGCCAACTACGTCCGTCGACGCGGCATTCCGGGCCGCGGATCGTGGTTTACCTCCAAAGAGGTCGCCGGCGGTGGCGCGCTGATCGATATCGGTGTTCACGCCATCGATCTCGCACTCCACTTTCTGGATTTCCCGGAGATCACCGAGGTCTCGGGAGCAACGCGCTCGCAGTTCGGCACGCGCGAGGAGTACGCCTACATCGAGATGTGGGGCGAGGATATCGGCCCCCAGGGGTTCGATGTCGACGATTCAGCACACGCACTGCTGCGCACTGAGTCGGGCCAAACCGTCTCGCTGGATGTCGCATGGGCAACCAACCGCCCACCGAACAACGAGTTCGTCATCCAAGCCAGCGATGCCGGCGCGCGCTTCGACCGCGGGAGCCACGACCTGACGATCTACAAAGCCAGTGGGTCGGGCACTGATCACCTGACAGACACTGATATCCAAACACAGGCCGTCGACACCCACAAAGCCGAGTTGCGCTACTTCGTCGAGCACGTCGCCGCGGGCGAGCAGCCCGACCAGAACACCGTCGCAGAGGGGCTGGCTGTCCAGCGTGTGATCGACGCGATCTATCGCTCCTCCGAGCAGGGCAAGGCCGTCTCGTTGGAAACAGAGACGCCAGCCGCAATCCCCTCGGAGTAGCGAGACGACTGCGAGCCGACGGCTCGCGCCGCTACTCGGTGGGGTAGTTGCAAGAACCTATATCAGTGATCGAAAAGAGGAGATAGTTCAAGTGTGCTTCAGCTCAATCACTTGGCATGGAACACGAACAACTGTTCCGACTACTTGGAACAGGGATGGTCGCAGTCGGCCTTTTTTTGACTATCCTTTCAGCTCTCGACGGGACGCTACTCCGGACTGCTCTCTGGGCGTTCTACACGCTGTGTGGTGTCGCAATTCTGTACGAGAAGTCAGATGGGATCCACCTCGTAGATACTCGTCTTGATAACTGATCTACCGATCCACCACCCACACCCATCCAAACACCCATATAAAACATCCATAAACATTTATTCGGGGTGTTGTACATAGTTTTGGTATGGAACTCGGAGTACTCACTGTCCCACTCGGCAATCAGCCACGCGAACAAGCGTTCGCCTATCTCAACGAAATCGGCGTCGACTGCGTCGAACTCGGTGTTGGCGGCTTTCCCGGCGACGACCACGTCGACCGAACCGACCTCCTAGACAGCGAGGACGCACGCACCGAGCTGATGGCTGATCTCGAAGAACACGAGCTGTCGATCAGCGCGCTGGCGACCCACAACAACCCGCTGCATCCCGACGACGACCGAGCGGCCGAGGCCGACACCGAGCTCCGCGAAGCCATCGAGTTGGCTGCCGAACTCGATGTAAACACCGTCACCTGCTTTTCGGGGCTTCCCGCTGGCGGGCCGAACGACGAGGTCCCAAACTGGATCACCGCCCCGTGGCCCGTCGAGCACGCCGAGGCCCACGAGTATCAGTGGACCGTCGCCGAAGAGTACTGGACCGACTTGGCGGAGTTCGCCGACGACCACGGCGTCGACATCGCCATCGAGATGCACCCCAACATGCTTGTCTACGAACCCCACGGCATGCTCAAACTCCGCGAACTCACCAACGACCGAATCGGTGCGAACTTCGATCCCTCACATCTCTACTGGCAGGGAATCGAGGTCACCGACGCCATCCGGCTGCTGGGCAACGAAGACGCCATCCACCATTTCCACGCCAAAGACACCAAGATCTACGAGCCACAGGCCCGCGAGAAGGGCGTCCTCGACACCACCGCTTACACCGACGAACCCAACCGTGCCTGGCTGTTCCGCTCGATTGGCTACGGCCACGGCGAGAGCCACTGGAAGGACGTGGTCTCGACGCTCCGGATGGTCGGCTACGAAGGCGCGCTCTCTATCGAACACGAGGACTCGCTTACCTCAGCGACCGAAGGCTTGGAGAAGGCCGTCGACGTACTTTCGCGTGCCATGTTCGAAACAACCCCCGGCGACGCCTACTGGGCTGAGTAACCATGTCCGAGCCACTGAAAATCGGGATGCTGGGCTACCGCTTTATGGGCAAGGCCCACTCGAACGCGCTGGCCCGGCTCCCGATGTTTTTCCCCGACGCGCCCGCAATCGAACGCCACACGCTGATCGGCCGCGACGAGGGGGCCCTCGCCGACGCGGCCGGTCGCTTTGGCTTCAGCCACACTGCAACCGACTGGGAGGACGTCATCGACGAGGTCGACGTGTTCTACAACCTTGGGCCGAACCACCTGCACGCCGAACCCTCGATTGCCGCCCTTGAGGCCGGCACCCCTGTCTTCTGTGAGAAACCGCTGGCACCGACCCTCGACGAAGCCGAAGCGATGCGAGACGCCGCGAGTGAGGCCGGCGTGCCGGCAGGCTGTGCGTTCAACTACCGATTCGTCCCCGCGATCCAGTACGCCAAAAATCTGATCGACAGCGGCGAGCTCGGCGAAATCCGACACGTCCGTGGGCAGTACCTCCAAGATTGGCTCGTCGACCCTGATGCACCGTGGGCCTGGCGAATGGACGCCGACCTCGCTGGCTCCGGCGCGCTTGGCGATCTGGGCGCGCACACGGTCGACCTTGCGCGGTTCCTAGTCGGCGAGCAGGCCGGCGACATCGAACGCGTCTCGGGTCACTTGCAGACGTTCGTCGACGAACGACCAGTGTGCGCCGACGATGGTGAGACAATCGAGGAGTACCGGCCAGTGACGGTCGACGACGCCTACAGCGCCAACGCCGAGTTCGAAAACGGCGCGGTCGGCAGCTTCGAAGCCTCCCGGTTCGCCACGGGCCACAAAAACGACCACACCATCGAGATCCACGGCTCCGAGGGGAGCCTCCGCTTTGGTCTCGAACGCCTCAACGAACTTGAGGTGCTGACCGGCGACAGCCGAGGCTATGAGACCGTGCTGGTGACCGACGAATCCGATCCCTACGTTGAGCACTGGTGGCCACCGGGCCACGTCATCGGCTGGGAACACACCTTCGTCCACGAAAACTACGAGTTCCTCTCGGCAGTCGACGCCGCCGGCGAGTTTTCACCCTCGTTTCAGGACGCCTACGAGGTCCAAACAATCCTTGATGCCATCGAGCGCGCCGACGAGCGCGGCGAGTGGATTACAATCCGATAAGTACTAGCCGGATCAGGGCGCTGGTTTCTGATCTTGCAGTCGACGTTCGGCCTCCTCTTGGTCTTCGGGATAGCCAACATCGATTCGCCAGCCGTCGATTCGAATGGCATCGATAGTTCGACCCGACCGAATCAACAGGTCAATGGCCTCGCTGATCTCGTACTCGTCGCGATTCGAGGGCTGGACGAGTTTGCAGGCGTGGAAGATAGCTGGCGAGAACGTATAGAAACCAGTCATCACGAGGTTAGACTCCGGCTCGTCGGGTTTTTCAACGACGTCCGTGATTTCGCCGTAGGCGTTGGTCTCACAAACACCGTAGCGGCTCGCTTCATCCCACGGAACCTCCTCGACAAGGAAGGCTGCATCCGCCCGATCCTCGCGCTGTCGACGAACGACATCCTTCAGGTTGGCCTGAAAGATGTTGTCGCCAAGCATAAGCATGAAGTCGTCGTCGATGTGCTCTTCGACCATCAGCAGAGCATGAGCCAGCCCCTTCTGTTCACGCTGGTGGGTGTAGGTAATCGGAATCCCCTCGAACGAATCGCCGTAGTGTTCAATGATTGATTCTTTGAGATAGCCGACGACGACAACAAACTCGTCGGCACCGAGCTCGGCGAGCTGTTCGAAACAGTGTGTGAGCAGTGGCTTGTCGTCGACTTCGACCATTCCCTTTGGTTTGTCGTCAGTGAGTGGTCGGAGTCGTGTTCCCTTGCCTGCTGCGAGGACGACAGCTTTCATACCCGCGGTAGCTGCTCGTGACGTAAATACTTTCACGGTCAATAACCAGTTATACGAACCGAACAACGTAGCCGAGTTAGTGACGGCCTAATTTATAAACAGGCGGCCACGGCGGGCACAACAGTGAAAATAGCCGAGCGACACTGTACATCCAATGAAACTCAGCGTTGTCGGCAGCGGCTACGTAGGGACGACAATCGCGGCCTGTTTTGCGGAGTTGGGCCACGACGTGACTGCCATCGATATCGATGAGTCGGTCGTCGACAGCCTCAATAAGGGAACAGCCACGATTTACGAGCCAGGACTCGACGAGCTTCTCAGCGAGCACGCCGGTGGCCGGCTGCGAGCGACAACTGACTACAGCGTGATCCCCGACACCGAGGCGACGTTTCTCGCACTTCCCACCCCGTCAAACGACGACGGCAGCATCGATACGTCAATTATCCTTGCGGCCGCCGAGTCGGTCGGTGAGGCACTCGCCGAAAAAGCAGACCGGCATCTCGTCGTTACCAAAAGCACAGTCACACCGGGAACAACCGAAGACGAGATCGCCCCCGTGGTTCGGGAGGCCGCCGATGAGAGCACGAAAATCAGCTTCGGCATGAACCCCGAGTTCCTCCGTGAGGGCTCTGCGGTCGACGACTTTCTGTACCCGGATAAAATCGTACTCGGCACTGCAACCGGAGACGAGTGGGCTGCCGAGACGCTCCAAGCGGTTTTCGAGCCACTGGTTGACCGGACCGACGCGCCCGTGGTCACCACCGGTATCCGTGAGGCAGAGATGATCAAATACGCCAACAACGCGTTTCTCGCCACAAAAATCAGCCTGATAAACGAGTTGGGTAACATCTGCAAAGAACACGAAATTGACGCCTACGAGATCGCCGACGCAATCGGGCTCGACGACCGAATCGGCGAGCAGTTCCTCCGCAGCGGGGTGGGCTGGGGTGGCTCTTGTTTTCCAAAAGACGTGGCAGCGATCATCGCCGCCGCACGCAAACAGGGCTACAACCCCGAGTTGCTTTCGGCTGCAGTTGCAGTCAATGACCGCCAGCCCCGTCGAATGGTCGAGTTGCTCGAACGCCACATCGATCCCACGGGTAAACGGATCGCGGTGCTCGGGCTTGCTTTTAAACCCGGGACCGACGATATCCGTAACTCACGGGCAATCCCACTCATCGAGTCGCTGTTGGCTGTCGACGCCGAAGTCGTCGCCTATGATCCGGTTGCAGCCGATAACATGCGCGAGCGGTATCCCGAAATAGCGTACGCCGACAGTGCGGCCGACGCGTTGTCGGGAGCCGATGGCGCACTCGTCGTCACTGACTGGCCGGAGTTTGCTGAACTCGACGATGCGTTCGATACAATGTCGACGCCCGTCGTCGTCGATGGTCGACGGATAATCAAACACCGTGAAGGGTTGGTGTATGAAGGGCTGACGTGGTGAATAACCTCGGGGTCAAGCCCCGAGGCTTCCTGTTTCCGCGACGCACTTTGCAGACACTCGCTGATAATCAGCGGTATCCGTAGGGAGTGCAGTCTCCACAGGCGTTGATTCGGGCCATCCCAGCCCTAATTTAGAAAAGCCTCTCTGCAAGACGTTCATCGCCGCATTTGAGTCACGGTCACATTCAAATCCACATGACGGACACGAATGATCTCGAACCCACAACGGTTTGTCCGTTTCAACCCCGCAGAACGCACACTCTTTCGTCGTTCCTCGCGGATCGACCTGCACGACGCGAGTGCCGTACAACTCACCTTTGTATTCAAGCAGTGTGATGAATTGTCGCCACGCTACATCTTGCTTGTTGCGAGCGTTTCCATCTGCCTGAAGCATACTCTCAACGTTGAGGTCTTCAACGAACACAGCGTCGTACTCTGCGACCAGCCACGTCGTCAGTTTGTGCTGGTAGTCAAGCACTTTCCGACGAATGTGTCGCTTGACTTTCGCCACTTTGAGCCGCTGTTTCTCGTAGTTGTTCGAGCCTTTCTCGTTCCGAGAGAGTTTCTGTTGCTCTCGGCGGAGTTGTTCATACTCCTCTTCAAGATCAAGCCAATCAACGGCCTTCCCGTCTGTGGTGTGGATGTAGTTGAGGATGCCAAAGTCAATCCTAACGCTGTTGGTCGTATCAAGTGAGCCCAACAAGGGTTTTTCAGGAAGGTCAACATCGTCAGTTTCCAGGCCGAACGAGACGAACCAGTCACCGGTTGTCTCTTTTTTGATCGTAACTTCTTTAATAGTAGCTTTATCAGGGATGTCACGGTGGTATCGAATCTTTACATCTCCGATTTTTGAGAGCCAAAGAGTTGCATGTCGGCCACTCGTGTTTTTGAGTTTGAAGCCGGACTGCGAATACGTCATACTCTGGTACTCTGTTGGAGATTTCCACTTGAGCATCCCGACCTTTCGACCATTCTTCTTTTGTTCGGATAAGTTCGAAAGGTTCTGATAGAAGCGTGTGACTGTTTTCTGAAGTGCCTTTGAGTGGACTTCTTTGAATAGATCGAACTTGTCTTTCCAGTCAGTGAGACGATTGTGATGCTTATAAGCCGACCCGATAGTGTCGGCGTCAACGTGGGTGTATTCGTAGCGTGTATAGTTGTACGCTTGGCGATGAACGTCGATATGGTATTCCAGTTCTTCCGCTACCTCTTGTGTCGGATAAGCATGGTAGCGGTAGCTGTATTCCATCGCTGTCTTGTGGTTATATATGAGTCAACTTAATGGCTTGTTTTGTTAGCTGTCGGATTCATCCCCGAGGTCAAGCCTCGGGGCATTCTCCTTGAGATTCTGTAAACGATCACGAGCAGTTTTCGAATGCTGTTGCCGCAACACGAAATCGCATACGAAGCGAGGGAACCGTCCTCGTCAACTGTTCCGTCGGTGTCTCCAGAAGCGCGACTGTCATCGCCACCGCCACCGCTGCCGAAGAGGGACTGTCCTTAGACGCTGCGGTTGCCGAAATCAGAGAAACTCGACCACGGGCACAACCGCATCCCAAACTCCAATGCAACGCCTATGCGTATCTCTTGACCGAAGAGAACCGATACGATGCTCGTCGACAACTCGCAGAGCTAGTCGAGAGTACGCATCTACGAAGTCCCAACGGCAAAGCAATCGAGAAATTGGTCTCTGGGGATTCAGGAGACCACACAGATCGTAAATGAGGAGATCCTCGCCTCGCAGAAAGATGGCTAACTTTCTTTACGCTGTATTTCGTCCTTGATCTCTTCCGGTAGTTCTGTGTCCAGTTTCGGGAAATATTCTTTAATGGCCCAGTCAGGATCTTGAACTTCCCAGTCTATAGGCTGAGTTTCTTGCGCCCAGTCGTTTAAGTCAACGCGGTCGATTACTCCCTCAGCGTCGTGCACTGTTATTTCGTAAGGGTTGGAATTGTATGCAAATAGACCTAAGCGGGCCCAGTATACGTCATCAAGAATCTCTCCAGTGGGAAAGTTCCGATATGAGTATCCAGTTTGTACTTTGGGTGAAGGAAGCACATGAACCGTTCATTGAAAGTTGC
>PWFE01000007.1 GCA_003554115.1 Haloferacaceae archaeon
AGTTCGACCACAACGCGTGGCTGAAACAGAAAGACCTCACACCGATTGAGACGGTCTTTCTGACCACGCTCGTCTATCTCGACCGCCGATTCCGCATCGTTGATTACCTCGAACTGCTGGAAGACGCCTACTACAAGGTCAACCTCCAGATGCCGAAAAGCCACACTGAGCAGTACAACTTGGACAACAAGTTTTGGTACTGGTATCCGCTCTACTCACTCGGGTTTTTCTCGCTGTTAGCCTACATCGTCGCCGCCGTCACGGGCGCGCTGTTAGGGTTTTACTACTCGCCGTCGACGGCGGGCGATCCGACAGCCGCCTACGCCTCGATGGAAGCGATTATGCGGGATCTGCAGTTCGGCTTCATGCTGCGGAGTATCCACCGCTGGGCCGCCCAGATCATGCTCGCGGCCGTGTTCCTGCACATGCTGCGTGTGTACTTCACCGGTTCGTACAAAGAGCCGCGTGAGCTCAACTGGTTGTTGGGTATCATCCTGATCAGCCTCTCGATGGTCTTCGGGTACACAGGCTATCTGCTGCCGTGGAACCAGCTTGCCTTCTGGGCCGGCCAGATCGGCGTCGAGATGGCACTGGCAACCCCAATTGTGGGTGAGTGGGCCGCCCAGTTACTGTTCGGTGGTTTCACCCTTGGTGAGGCAACGATTGTCAGAATGTACATCCTGCACGTGTTCATCCTGCCGTTCGTGGTGACTGCACTGATCGCACTCCACATCGGCATTGTCTGGGTGCAGGGAATCGCAGAACCACACTGATACAATGAGCGACAACACACACACAACCGAAACCGAACCGGACGACTCCGAGCACGAATCAGATCTCCGATCTGATGGCGGCAAAGAGACGGGCATCGTCGCACCGGACGACGAAACGCCAACGTGGAGCGAACGCAAAGAGCGTAAAGTCGGCCTCTCACGGTTGACCTACGAATATTTCGAACGCGCCCGGCGTGAAGACCAAGACCTCCGGACCGAATCCGACTACGTCGAACGCGACGTATTGGGCTTTCCGACGTGGCCACACGAGATCATCCGCAACTCGGCGATCTCGCTGTTCTTCGTCGGGATGCTCATTTTGATCGCGGCCGCACTCCCGCCGCACTTCGGTGCTCCTGCGAACCCAAGTCAGACTCCCGAGATCATCCTGCCCGACTGGTATCTCTACTGGTCGTTCGGCCTGCTGCACCTCGATCCGATCAACCCCGGATTGGCCGTCCTTGACGGCGATAAGCTGATGTCTGACGAGCTGTACGGCGTGCTCGCGAACGTCGTCGTTGTCGGTGCGATTGCAGTCGTTCCGTTCCTCAACAAGGGGAGTGCCCGTCGACCGGTTGAAGAGCCATTTTGGGCGTCGATTGGTGTCGGCGGCGCGGTGTTCTCGCTTACTATCTCTGCGCTGGCAATCCAGAACCTGATTCCGATTCCGCTGGATCTGCTGGTGAACATGGTGTTCGTCCTGCCGTTGGTCAGCGGGGTGATCGCGTATGCCATTCTCAAAACAATGCGTGAAGGCTACATGTACGGGCTCAACCGCCGGTACTACATGCTCCGGCCGCCGAAATAGCCGAACCACCGGATAATTATACGGCGCGGCACGTTGTTTTTGTATGAGCGATTCTCGGACCGTCGACGGCGACGACGGCACGCCCACAACCCACACTGAGTCAGCTTCCACGCCGACTGAGCCGACTGCGGGCGCAGCACCGAGCAGTGGTCGACGCGATGTCGTTGTCCCGATGCGACTGTATAAGACGATCACCGTATTTTCGACACTGATTGCCGCACTGAGCATTCTGCTCGGCTTCATTTTGTTAGATGCAGCGACACTCGAAGTCAGCATGCTCCGTGGGGTAATTGTCGCCGCAATCGGACTCGTTGGTGTGACACCCGACCAGAGCCTGCTGAGTGGGCTACTCGGTGTGGCTGGGTTGAGCCTGATGGCGCTTGGATCGGGTGTGTTCATCCTCAGTAGCCGGTTCCGTGCTGCTGGAATGGGAAACGCTCAAGAGGACGCCGACGAACAGTCGACTAATGGCTGATGAGTTCATGAAAGGGTTCGGCATCCTCTGTGGTGCCGGGCTCGTCTGGATGACGCTGGCGTCATGGTATCAGACGCCTGATTTTTATATTACCAACCAGCTGATCGCACCAGTGGCCGAACCCGAAAGCGTCTTCGATGTGATTGCGATCTTCATGATCGACATCTTCCTGTGGACGGCCATTCTTGGCGCACTGGCGTTTTGGGTGCTGATTCCGGTCGGCACAGAACTGGTTCGCTCGCTAGAAGAACGCCGCGAATCGAGCTAAGCCTCGGATTTTTTGGAGTCGCTGTTCCGGGTTTCGGTGAGTACAGTCGCTGTTTCGGCTTTTGATGAGTACAGTCGCTGTTTGAGCCAATCGGCTGTTGAGGGTCGTCCGTCTGTAGTCGACGACATGGCACTTCTCGGCCGGACGCTGTGGTCGTCTGTCGACTACAGGTGGGAAACTCACAGCGAGCGTTGTCGGTAGTCTGGTAAGCGACCAACAACACAGTTGCGACGACACCGACAGGCTCCCCCTGTCCGGGCTATTGAGCTATCGGTCGCCGTCTGTGTGTTTTGTGGCAACTGTAGCACTTACTGAACCTTCTGGACGTGGAGAAACGCCACCAATCGGGCTCTGCGCTGTTGCTGGTGGTATGGTTGTGGGCAGTCTCGTCCGGTTGACAACCACACTGTGGCAAAAAGACTCAACACCGGATCGGAAACTTGACGATTAGAACAGCAGGTCGACGTACGGGCCGTACAGCGGTGCCATCGCGTAGTACGAGGCATAGATGAGCGCCAACCCGAGCGAAAAGAGGGTCGCTTTCGGCCACTCCAACTGTAGGTCGTTGTCGGCTTCGACGCGCCGGCCTTCGAACTCGAAGATATCAGCGATGAACAACCCAATAATTGGCAGCATCATGATCATGCCGCTGATCGGCCGATACACGATGAACAGAAACCCGAGTGTGACGATACCCATCGTGACAAACGTGTTGAGCGGATGGCGCGTGACCTCTTCGCCAGCCTCGATCTGGCTCGCTTGCATGCGGTTTTCTATGATGCGGGTACCGATATTTGCGATAACAAGCACTAAAAGTGCGATCGGGATGATCGGTCCGACGGTCTCGATCCAACCCAGCGGAACGAGAAACTGCAGTGTGTCCATACGTATGTGTGAGCAGACGACTGTTTAGAGTTTTTCCAATTGCTACGGCGAGCTCAGCCCCCGGCTGTCGACAATCGACAGCGGCGCTGCGGAGGTCACCTCAACGGTAAGTGGTCTCGCGCCGACAGCAAGGTGGGTTGTGTCTGCAAACACCGTCACACTGTCTTCGCGTTCGACGCGAACCGAAAGCGGTGGTTTCAGCACCCATGTGTCGGTGTGGGTCGCAAACGGGGCGATTGGGACGACTGCGACGCCGGTTGCAGGCTCCAGTTGGGGGCCGCCGGCAGCGCGCCCGTAGCCGCTACTGCCCAGCGGTGTGGCGACAACGACGCCGTCTGCCCGAAACGTCGCGTGCGGGCGGTCGCCGACTGAGACAGTGTACTCCGAGATGCGCGCTGGCTCGCTGGTCACGAGTGCGGTATCGAAGACGGCCGTTGTGCTAGCGTCTCCTGCAGTGACCGAAAGCGGTCTTACTTCGACGGTCGACGGCTCGGCTGGAAGCCGCTCGAAGACATCGACCAACTGCTCGCGGGATGGGCTCAACGGCGTCTCTACGCCGGCTGGAAGAATGGGCCGCGGTTCACTGCGGTTCGCACAGTCGGCCAGCGCGTCAGCTCCGATGGTGACGAGTAGATCGGCCTTCTCGCGGCTGACACACTCGATGGTATCGATGGCTGTGAGTTCGTCGACGATGTCGTCGGCCGGAGTGCCGGCGAGTGCGATCTGCATCTGTCAGTCACCTCGGTGTCGACGAGCCGAAACCGATAATGTTCGTTGTCTCTGCATCTCAGGCCGCCACGAACTCCCAAGCGTACAGATGGTTTAACATGAGGTATGTGACCACACCAAGCACTAATGATAGAATCCACGTGCTGGCGGCGATACGGCCGATCCGTTTGTGTGCGGTCTGGGTCCGAAGCTGTTCGGGCGTATGTGTCAGTCCCAACATGAGTGCGTACAACACCAGCGGGACGGCCAGAATGGACAGTAGAATGTGAATCGCCAACATGAGCAGATAAGCTGGAACGATCCACTCAAACAGCGGCACCCAGCTGTAGGAGGACTCGAGAACGAACTCCTTGGTGCCGCCGCCGGCCACCCGTGGGACGTACATCGCCAGAAAGATCAAAATTAGAACAAAGGAGCTGATCATCGCCGCGGCGTGTTTTTTCACCGCACCGGTTCGGATCCAGTACCAGCCCGCACAGAGCAGCACCACGGTCACTGAGTTGACCAGCGCGATTGCATCGCCCAGAATATTGACTGCTCGGAGGTCGAGTCGTGGAAACAGTGCCTGAAATGACGGCACGACAAACGCACCGACGACAACGACGTAGCCGACAACTGACAACACCGCTGTCGCCGCTTTCGGATGGTCGCCAACCGGCCCCTCAACCAACGGAGTATCCATACTAACCAGTCGCACTACGAGCCTATCGGTCTTCGGATTTCGCTCGCCTGCTACTCACTCGCGGTCGACGACACCGGTGACTACCGCTGTCTCATATGCCGCCTCAAGGCTGACACCACTGCCGAGAATCGTGTAGCGATCTCGAATCTCGTGGGCCGTCGTCATCGCTTCAAGCAGGTCGTCGTCACTAATCTCGAGTTCGGCGGCCGTGGTTGGCGCGCCGATCTGCGCGAGTGCGTCACGAATCGCCCGCCACCGCCCGCCGTTGCCGCTGTGGAGATACTCGGTCAGAATCGAGGCAACACCGACTTGGTGGCCGTGCAGGGCTTGGCCGGGGGCGATCCGGTCGAGTTGGTGCGAAATCAGATGTTCGGCTCCCGAGGCTGGCCGCGAACTCCCCGCAATCGACATTGCTACTCCTGAGGAGACGAGGGCTTTGACGACGATCCAGGCGGACTCTTCGAGGTTCGGGCGGATCGAGTCGGCGTTGTCGACCAACATTTCGGCAGTCATCTCCGAGAGCGCGCCGGCGTACTCGGAGTACTCGACGTTTTTCAGTCGGTTGGCGAGTCGCCAGTCTTGGACGGCGGTGTAGTTCGAGATGATATCGGCACAGCCGGCAGTCGTCAGCTCCCAGGGGGCCTGGGCCATGATTTCGGTGTCGGCCAGCACGGCGAGTGGTGGGTCAGCGGCGACGCTGTGTCGACTGTCGCCGTCGGGGACCGAGCCACGACCTGAGACGATGCCGTCGTGGCTGGCGGCCGTCGGAACGGAGACGAGCCCACAGTTGAGCTCGTCGGCAGCCATTTTGGCGATGTCGATGGGTTTGCCGCCGCCGAGGCCGATCAGATAGTCGGCATCAAAGCGATGGGCTGCCTCGTTGACGCGCTCGATGGAGGCGAAGCTCGCCTCTTCGACGACGATCGTCTCGGCTTCGGGAACCTGCCGGCGAACCCGGTCGCCAGCCAACTCGTTAGGGGTCGGACTCGTGATAACCAACGGCTCGCCGGCCAGATGGAGGTCATCGATTGTGGCTCCCAACTCGTCGACGACGCCGTGGCCGACAACGACGTTGCGGGGGAGCTTGATCCACGTCGACTTTTCGAACATACTCGGCTAATTGGGGGCCCGCATAAAATTGTTTGGCGTCGGTGCGTCGGCTTTCGACCGCTCGCTGCATCATCGTTATTGTTTATCAGCTGTTAGTATCCGTCATGACCGAGCAGGTAGCTTCGGACCGTTCGCTCTCCTCACGTCTCGTCTTTCTGGTGGCTGGAGCGGCTACCGGGATTGCGATGTCACAAGCGGGTGTCGGTGGTATCTGGCTCGCTGTTGGGGCAGTCGCCTTGCTCATCGTGTTCGGTGAGTTCTATATTCGGTTCATAGACCGCTGATCACCATCGCAGCCAGCGATATATAAATGAGATCAGACAGCGACGGCGATGAAATCCGTTTAAACAGTTAGGCGATAGCCTCGTCGACCGGTTCGACTCGAATCGATCGGGCGACTGACTCGGGAAGGCTCTGTTCGTCGCCGTCTGGTGTTCGGACGGTTACCATCCCAAAGGGAGCGATATCTTCGACAACCAGTTCAGTGCCGGGCGTGATGCCGGCGTCTTCGAGGTATGCTAACTCCTCGTCGTTACGGTCGCTGACACGGGTGACGACGACGTGGTCGCCCTCGTCAAACTCGTCGAGTCGCACCGAGTTGTCGTCCGACAGCGGTTCGAGATCCGCGCCCGGAATCGGATCGCCGTGGGGGTCGACCGACGGATAATCGAGTGCTTCGGCCACCCGGCGTTCGAACTCCTCGGAGATGTGGTGTTCGAGCCGGTCTGCCTCCTCGTGGACCTCGCTCCAAGAGTAATCGAGGTGTTCGGTCAGATACGTCTCCAGAAGACGGTGATGCCGGATTACTTCGAGGGCAACGGTTTCGCCTTCGGCAGTGAGCTCGACACCTTTGTACTTCTCGCGGTCGACCAGTCCGTGATCGTTGAGCTTACCAACCATACTGGTGACTGTCGGCGGCGTTTTGCCCAGATACTCCGCGATTGCCGACGTCGAGACCGGCGGGCCGCTCTCGGCCTGAAGCACGTAGATCGCTTTCAGGTAGTCTTCCATCACGTCGCTGAACATACCCGAGATTGCGCTGTCGGCCGCAAATAGCTACCGACTACCGACCCTGACCCATCAGGTGGCTCCGCAGAATATCCGGGGCCTTGACGCCGCTGTCGGTGTTGAGGATGACGACCGTCTCGTCTCCCCCAACGTTGCCGTCTTCGGCCCACTGCCATGCGCCCGCGGCGGCCGCCCCACCCGATGGCCCCATCTCGATAATCTCGTTGTGGGCAATTGTCGTCGCCGCACCGAGGCTGTCGCTGTCGTCGACAGTCAGTGCTGTGCCATCGAGTCGACGGAGCGTCTCGACCGCCTGCTTCCCACCAACAGGATCAGCGACCTCAAGTTCGCCGATAATCGTATCTGGGTGTGCCCATGGCTCGGGGGCGTCCAAGCCACGGTCGACTGCCGCAGCAATCGGCGCACAGCTCGTCGGCTGGACAGCGACGATGGTGGGTGTCTCGTCGGTGAGGCCGATCTTTGTGAGCTCCTCGAAGCCTTTTCCGAGTCCTGTAATGATCTCGCCGGTACTCGTTGGGACGAACACCACATCAGGAAGCTCGCCGAGGTCGTCATACAGCTCGAAGGCCAGCGTTTTGGCCCCCTCGTGGCGGTAGGGGGTGACAAACTCCTGCAGCGAGTAGTAGTCAGTGGCTAACTGTTCGTCGACCGCGCTGGCGGCATCGCCGTACCGCCCGCCAACAACGCGCATCTGGCCGCCGTGGACGTTGATCATCGCCTTGTTGGAAAACGCCGACCGCGAGGGAACGAAACTGTACGAACGCAGTCCAAGCCGCCCGACGTAGGCGGCGGCTGACTGGCCACTGTTGCCGGTCGAGGCCAGTGCGAGCGGTTCGAGTTCGCTTGGATCGTTGTGGCCGCTGATGGCGGTCACCGCGAGGCTCATTCCCCGGTCGTAGACGGTTCCAGTGGGATTTCGCCCTTCGTCTTTGATACTGACCGACTCAACGCCCAACTCCTCGGCCAGCCGCTCGGTTTCGACGAGCGGTGTGGCTCCCTCTGCGGCTGTGATCGCTGTCGATCGCTCAAACGGCAACAGCGCGTTGAAGCGCCACTGGCCCTCGCCGCTCTGCTGGCTGTCTTCGAACAGGTCAGTCGGTGAGACGGCCTCGTAGTCATAGCGTGCTTGGAGTCGACCGTCACAGTCTGGACACTGCTGGGCGGCTCCCGGTTCGGGTCTCGTCCCGCAGTCCGGACAGACGAGCCCATCGAACGCTGGGGTCTGTTCCATGCAGTCGGCTTGTGTGGGCACGGACTAAGCCCTTCCCGTCTCGTGAACTGCCCGGTGCGTGGCCAAATTATTAGGATTAATACTCTGGGACGAACGTTTATGCTGAGTCTGGAACTGCGGACGGTATGGATATTTCGCCGACCCGGCGGCGAACACTGCAGCTTGGTGGTGCCGCTGTCGTCACCGGCATGGCTGGCTGTATGGGTGATGACTCATCCGAGGGCGACCCAAGCGTGGCGTTCGA
>PWFE01000041.1 GCA_003554115.1 Haloferacaceae archaeon
CATAAAATTATTTTGAGGTAGTAACTTCTATATATCTATCTAATAATCGTTTGGTATGAGCGATCGGGCACTCGTTGTCGACGACTCATCGTTTCAGCGAACTATTGTCTCGAATACGATCGAAGACTGGTTCGATATCGTCGCAACTGCCGAAAACGGCAAGGAAGCCATCGAGGAGTTCAAAAAAGAAAAGCCGGATGTGGTGACAATGGACATTATGATGCCGGAGATGGACGGCATAACGGCGGTCAAAAACATCAAAGAACTCTCGCCGGAGACGATCATCGTGATGGTCACAAGTGTCAAGCAGAAAGAAAAGATGCGGGAGGCTGCCAGAGCGGGT
This sequence comes from Haloferacaceae archaeon, assembly GCA_003554115.1. The sequence continues at coordinate 344 of PWFE01000041.1, forward strand.
GCTGACGGTTATGTGACAAAGCCAGTCAATACGAAAAAGCTCCGCGATGAGTTCGGCGATGTGTTGGGATGGCCGGCAGCAAGTCAGGACCGATAGCTGTTGAGCGATTAGTGTGCTCGATTCGGGTGTTTTTCGACGATTGGGACCGGAAGTAGTCGACACCTACGCCGACGGTCGAAGTTCTTCGGCGAGGCTGTGACCACACCAGAAGGCCTCATGCGCTCGACCGGTACCACTGAGCCAGTCGCCGGCAACGTACAGCCCGTAGCCAGCGAGCGCGTCGAGGTGGTCGGTTTCAACGCCAGCGTTAGGCAGTGCATACCGCCAGCCCTGATCGTCGACCCAGCCCGGATCACTGAGTCGTTCGTCATCGAGTAGTTCGGCAACCATCGCCGCGACTGATTTGCTTGTTGATTCAAGCGGTTCGTCGTAGTGGTCGGCCGACCAACCGGGAGCCATCTGGACAATCAGCAGACTCTGACCGTCTGGAACGTGACCGGTTTTACAGGATTCGCGAGCCAACCAGCCGATGTCGTGCTCACGGTCGGTGTTAACCAGTGCATAATAGGGCCGCTCGAACTCGAATGGATACTGGAAGACGAATGTACGGATGGTTCGGAACGGAACAGCCGTGACGGCGTCGGTGGCTACTGAAAGCGCCGGTGGGCTCTCGCCTGCGATTGTCGTGTTGGCCAGCAACTCGGCTGTCTGGGGTGCTGGTGGGGTCAGAACGACTGCATCGAACGGCCCATGGTCGACGCCGTCGGTGTCGGTGAGTGTCCATACATCCGCATCGCGGGCAAGTGAGTCGACGCGGGTTGTTGTGTTGAGCGTCGCGTCGGTTTTCGCCAGTAGGCGTTTGGCGAACTGCGTGATGCCTGCCTCCCAACTCCATTTGTGTGTCTCTTGGCGGTCGCCGGGGGTGATCTCACCGCTGGCATCAAACGTCCAGACGGGCTCGGAGATGTTGATGAGTCCGTCCTCGCCAAGCGAACGAACCAGTTGGGTGGTTCGGTCGTCGCTGTCTTTGATGTAGTTCGCACCATGATCGTACCGACAGCCGTGTTTGCGGCGGGTGGCTGCCCTGCCACCGACGCCGCGGCTTTTTTCGAGAATCGTCACATCAACTGGTGTTTCACGGAGCCCGTAGGCGAGGCCGACGCCAGCCACCCCGGCACCGACGATACAAACTCGACTGCCCGACGAAAGACTCATACAGACTCAACGAGGGCCGGCGGTAAATTCTCGTTGGATACTGTTTTGAGGCACCCGTTCATTGATTATGACATGTATGATGCAGTGGTCTTCGACAACGACGGGGTGTTAGTCTCCCGGACCCCATATGACGCGCTCCATGAGGCTGCATGGGCGGCGTTCGATGCGGCCGGTGTTTCTACTCCTGACCAATCGGTCGTCGAGTCGACGGTGATCGATGTCTCGCCCGAGGAGATCAGCGCAATCTGCGAACGGTACGATCTCGATCCCGAGACGTTCTGGAGCCACCGCGAGCGACTCTCAACCGAGCGCCAGCGCGCTGAGGCTCGGGCGGGTCGAAAAACACCGTATGAGGACCTCAGCGCACTCGGTCGACTCTCAGTACCGCTCGGTATCGTGAGTTCGAACCAGCAGGCAACCGTTGATTTTCTGATCGAGTATTTCGGGCTCGATTCGTACTTCGAGGTGGCGCTGGGTCGACAGCCAACGCTCAGGAGTCTTGAGAGACAGAAACCCAATCCATACTATCTTGAGAAGGCAATCAATGCTCTCGACGGTGAGTCTGTGCTGTTCGTCGGCGACAACGATTCGGATATCAAAGCGGCCGCCAACGCGGGCATTGACTCGGCGTTCATCCGTCGGCCCCACCGTCGCCGCCACGATCCGACACCCGAACCGACGTACATCGTCGAAGACCTCCACGACATCGTGCGTCTCTGTCGGTCAACCATCGCCTGAATATTCGAGACAGCAGTTTGTTCTGTATAAGATTTATATCAACTAATATCATCGAATTTATTGAATATTTAACATGTTTTATATAGTTGCCACTCGTTTGTCGAATTGTACGATATGGTGTCCCCAAACCGACGAGCGATACTCAAAGCGACAGCAGGCGTTGGAATCGTTGGCGCGTTAGCTGGCTGTGCAGAAGACGACCCCGACGAGCCTGAAGAAGACCCCGAAGAAGAGGAGATCGAAGGCGAAGACGAACCGGAAGAACCCGAAGACGAACAAGAAGAACTAGCAGGCGTCCGTGCAGCCCATCTCTCGCCGGACGCACCGAACGTCGACATCGCTGTCGACGACGAGCCGGTACTTGAAGACGTGGCGTTTCGGGATGTCAGTGAGTATCTCGACCTCGAAGCTGGCGAGTACGATATCCAAGTCACCGAAGCCGGCGAGGACGAAGCGGTCTTCGAGGAGACACTCGAAATCGAGGCCGAAGACTACACGCTGGCCGCGCTCGGCGAACTCGCCGACGAAAACCAGCCGTTCGATGTCGAGGTGTTCGAAGATGACCTGAGCGACCCCGGCGAGGAGGCACGCGTGCGTGTGATTCATGCCGCACCAGACGCCCCTGCGGTCGACATCGTCGACGACGAAAGCGGCGATCCAGTGTTCGAAGAACTCGCCTTCGGCGAAGCCCAAGCCGGCGAGATCCCAGCGGGCGACTACACGCTCGCAGTCCAACCGGCTGACGGCGACGACGATGACGATCCCGTCGACACCTTCGAGGTGACTGTCGAGGCTGGGGTTGTTTACACCGGCTTCGCAGTGGGGTATCTCGAACCCGAGGACGCGCCGGCTGACGAGCCGTTCGATCTCGAAGTCGTCGAGGACGCTCCGGCCGATGATGAAGACGACACTGCCGAGCCCGAGGACGGTGCGACTGACGAAGATGACGAGGACGACGCAACCGACGAAAATGAGCAGGACGAGGACGAGAACGATCACGAAGACGAAGACGACGAAGACGACTACTAATCACCCCTGATAGCTGCCGTCGACTGTCAGCTATCGACGGCCCATGGTTTTCTTTTTCTCAGGATGGCTGGATTACGCTACTGAGTAGCAGTCGACTCCAGTTTTCGAATCCGGGTACCAAGCGCCCAAAAAACAGGGATGAGCGTCAGTACGACTGCCGCCCACGCGGCCAACTGGAACGCCGTGGTGCCGGCCGGAAACGCGGTTTCGTAGGCGAGCGGAATCGAGGTGTGGTGTGGGTCGCCGACAACCGGGATAAAGTAGTCGACGGTTAGATCAATCGTATACCACGCCAGCGCGAGACCGACAGCTTTCAGCGGAAAGTCAGTGATCCGGTGGAGGACGAACGCCTGGACGACCATCGCAAGGTGACTCACCAGCAGGAACGCGTACATCGCGGGTGCGGTAAACGCCAGAAACGAATCGGCAAAGACGACCAGCACCCACGGCGTCCACAGTCCGAGCTTAATGTTACCAAAAAAGGCCAGCGCGGTGAGATAGTCGTTGGCTCGACCCATCGCCCACAGCCCGAACGCCCCGGCGATAAACAGCGTCGCCATCGGACTGTCGGGGACGAAAATCCACATGACCGCTGGCGTCTCCGAGAACTGCGGCAGATAGTACCAAAAGCCGAACGCCGTCCCGACGAGATTGATAGCGACGACAACCCAGACGAAGCGGAGCCCCAGATCCTCAATGGCTTTCGGGATGGGCGCGAGCCATCGCGGCAACTCATCGCGCGGAGGCAGCGACCTCGTCTCACGGAGTCGACTCGACATACTCGGTTTTCAGCAGTCGCTCACAAATTCGTGCCGGTCGACCCCGGGTGGGTAACGATTTAACCCGCTTGCGACTGTAGTCGGTCGCATGACCAGACGTACGGAGGCCTGTAGATGACCGACGCTACCAGCGTCTCCTCCAAACCGAACAGTCGACGCAAGCCGATCAACCGAAGCCAGCAGTCGATTCGTCGGCCGACCCGCGAGACGTACTCGAAACGAACAGTCGAGTTCGACAGCGATGGCGACACCTGTGTTGGCGAGCTATATCTCCCTGACCGACCCGAAAATCCACCCGTCGTCGTGATGGCCGCCGGCCTTGGGATGTGGCGCACCTTCGGCCTGCCGGCAGTCGCCGAACGGTTCGCTGAAGCCGGATATGCCGCGTTCGTCTTTGATTTCCGACATCTCGGCGACAGTAGTGGCGAGCCGCGTGGACTCGTCAGTCCTGCCAAACAGATTGCCGACTACGAGGCCGCTATCGATGTGATGCGAGACACCGACGGCGTCGACGCCAACCGAGTCGTGTTGTGGGGTCACTCGCTGTCCGGTGGGCATGTCCTGGCGGTTGCGGCTGCCAACTTCCGGGTGGCGGGAGTCATTGCAACCAACCCGTTCGTCGACGGCCGGAGCCACCTGAAATCCGGCCTCAGAGAGCCGAAACGACTGCTCAAATCAGTCGCCGCAGGCGTTCGGGACACCTTGGGACATCGTGTTGGATTTGGTACCGAGGTTCGGATCGTCGACGACCCCGAGGGGTTCGCGATTATCACCGCGCCGGGGGCGAAACGCGCACTGTTCGATCTGGTCGACCGCCATGCCGACTGGGAAAACAGCGTCCCGGCCCGCCTGTTGCTCGCACTGCCGCGGTACCGACCGATTACGGACGTCGACGAGATTCGATGCCCAACGCTCGTGGTGGGAGGACGCGACGACCAGATTACGCCCACCGAAGGTGCGGCCGAAGTCGCCGACAAAATTGCTGACTCGACGTATCTCGAACTGCCGATTGATCACCTGAGTGCGTTCAGCGACGACTTCGAGACGGTCGTCGACCACCAGTTGGCGTTTCTGCGGTCAGCGGTCGGGCATCGCTGACGAGTGGTGTGACCAACGCAGGGAGAGTCGGAACTGACGGTGGTCGACAGAACTACGAACTGGAAAACAGCGATTGTTGCGCCGGTCTGCACCGCGTATACTGTGCTGAGTTGGTCTATGTAGTGTCTGTTGTTACTCCTCGACGACGCGTACTACACCTCGGTGGCCAAACCAATTTGTCGCACCGTCAGTGCCGGCAGGACCGGACTCTGTCTCGTAGGGGGTTCCATGGGGTAAACAGTAGTACAAGTAGACGCCGGGCTCCTCGAAGACGTGCTCGTGGCTGGTTGTCTCTTCTTCTCCACCTTCGATTTGGAACTCGTCGGCAGCACTGTCTTCAGGTCCCTCGTGGGGGTGATCGAAGTATGAGGTAAGGGTATGGACGTGATCGCCGCCCCACTCCCATCTGACTGTTGTTCCGGGTGAAATGTCGACTGCACGAGGATCGGCGGCAAATGGTCCCAGTTCTTGACCGTCGACTTCTAGCATCGCGCTAAAGTCGATCTCAACCGCATCCTCACCAGTTCGATCAGCCAGTTCACCATCCCAGACACCATCGCCCCACTCAACCGGGTCTTCGGCGATGGCATCCAACCGGTTTGGTTCTTCGTTTAGCCAGTCTTCGATCTCTATGGATTCATCCCCATCACCGGTTTCAGGATCTACATCCTCGTCTTCACCGAGACAGCCCGCCAACATCGTACTTCCGGCAATGCTTATGACAACGGTTTTGAGGACCGTACGTCTCTCCGTCGAATTAGTTTCAAATTTCATAATTTTTCTCAGACCTTACTGGAAGGTCGTTATGTCAATTTGACTGGTCATTAAATATTACAATTGGGTTGGTGGCGAAATTTGCTCAGTCGCCGATGTTCAGTCACCTCTATCTGGTGGATGCACTAGCAGGCTCGCATCGACAACCACCCGCAATCGGAGACCGATAACCCTTAGCAACCGCCGCAACCATCCCTCCGTATGACCGCAGACGCCGATCCGTCGACGACCGACGAGGAAGCTGGCCCAGAGGCTGTCGACCACGAGCGAGCGAGCGAACTCGCTGCCGCTGTTAAAAATGGTGAACTCAGACTCCACGAACTCGACGACGAAACTGACGCCGACACCGCCGCGGCGGCACGTCGACAGCTCGTGGCCGACGCCTCGGGAGCCGACCCTTCGACGATTGGCTCGTATGGCTTTCCCGCCGAGATAGCCGAGCCAAACATCGAAAACATGATCGGCACCGTCCAGGTGCCGGTGGGCGTTGTCGGCCCCGTCGATATCAACGGGGCCGCACTCGACGACGAGCGATATCTCCCGCTGGCGACGACCGAGGGCGCGCTGTTGGCCTCGGTGAACCGTGGCTGTTCGGTGATCAACCGCGCTGGCGGCGCGACCGCCCGTGTCACCAAGGCGGGGATGACTCGCGCGCCTGTCTTCCGCGTCGACGACGTCGCTGAAGGCCTCGCACTTGTCGAGTGGGTCCGTGACCACGGCGAGGAGCTCCGCGAGGCTGCCGAGTCGACGACGAACCACGGCGAGCTTCAGGACGTGACGCCCTACGTCGTCGGCAACAACGTCTATCTCCGCTTCCAGTATGACACGAAAGATGCGATGGGGATGAACATGATCACCATCGCCACCCGAGAGGCCTGTGAGCTGATCGAAGCCGAGACAACGGCCTCGCTCGTGGCCCTCTCGGGCAACCTCTGTACGGACAAAAAACCAGCCGCGATCAACGCCGTCGAGGGGCGGGGCCGGTCGGTGACGGCTGACGTGGTGGTTCCACGCGAGGTCGTCGACGAGAAACTCCACACCACCCCCAAAGCCATCGCCGAAATCAACACCCGAAAGAATCTCGTCGGCTCGGCGAAAGCCGGCTCCTTCGGCTTTAATGCGCACGTCGCCAACCCGGTGGCGGCCATGTTTCTGGCGACGGGCCAAGACGAAGCCCAGGTCGTCGAGGGAGCGAACGCGATCACGACCGCAGAAGTCACAGACGACGGTGATCTGTACTTCTCAGTCTCGTTGGCAAGCCTCGAAGTTGGTACTGTTGGCGGCGGCACCAAGCTCCCCACCCAGTCGGAGGCTCTCGACATTCTCGGCGTCCGCGGCGGTGGCGATCCCGCAGGGAGTAACGCTGACGCGCTGGCCGAAGCCATTGCGGTCGGCTCGCTGGCTGGCGAACTCTCGTTGCTCGCCGCGCTCGGCTCACGGCACTTGTCGAGTGCGCACGAATCGCTCGGTCGGTAGGATCACCTTATAAACAGTAGACAGTGGCTACCGCTGCTTGGTTATAAAAGCCGGTAGCGACCACCGCTTTCCGAGGCGTCGCCCCGTCGACACAACTTCTGCAGCAACTCTTGGGCCTTCTCGCGTGGAACACCCTGTTCGGTGGCGTACGTCAGCACCTCGTCTTCCGTCGGCCGGTCACCATCGCTAGCCTGCTCGACGGCTTCGCGGACAATCTCGTCACGGGGTTTCGAGCGTCTTGTAGACTGCTCGCCCGCTGCGGCGATGTCGTCGGCATCCAGTCCGGCGGCGTCGAGATACTCTCGGTCGTCGACCACTGGTTCGCTGGCCTGGGCTTCGAGGTCGACGACGTGGTCGACATCGGCGAACGTCTCAGAGGCTCCCTGTTTTTTGGCCAGCAGTGCCGACCGTGCCTGCTGGGCCGCACCCCGGTCGTCCGACTCAAAAAAGTGTTTGAGTTTCTTCGTCTGGTGGGTTTTGCCGCAGCGTGGACACTGGGCGGTGTTCGACTCGCGTGGATCAGTGAGCAGCCACAGCATACTGCAGTTGTTGCAGCCGACGACCGCGTACATACCGTCTGATGAGTGCCCTCTGTTCTTAAATATGGGTCGACAGCCAACCGGTAGGCGGTGACTACTCACAGAAGTCGACAGTCAGTATCTGCATAACTAACCCCCTTGAGGCTGGCTACCGAACAGTCGACGATGAGCACCGTCTCG
>PWFE01000129.1 GCA_003554115.1 Haloferacaceae archaeon
CCACAAGCACCCAGCCGGTGAACTTATGGAAGATCCAGGCCCACATGCCGGCCGAGAACTCCCGCCAACGGCCGAAGTCCTCGATAAGGCCCCGATTGTACGACTGACTCATGTGTGTGTGCCTCCGTACCGGGGTGGTATAGAAGTTACGTCGTCGCGGCGACAGTCGATCTGCTTTCGAGGCGCTCGTGGCGACGGTTCGAGAGACCGCTGTTCGTCAGAAAAGGACTCTCTCACCTCGTTAGCCACTGTCGGCAGTCGACAACCCCTGTTGGGCCTCGACAGCCTGCCGAGTCTGGCCACCGAGTTCGACGAGATGACACAGCGGGTTGCCCGGATACACAACCGGATTTTCAAGCACACCAACCATCAGCCCGGTAAACGGCGCGGTGACGACAGTGTTGTCGTCCTTGAATGGATTGGTGATTGTACAGATCACGTCGCCTTCGTGAACCAACGCGCCACCCTCGTGATGCATGTCGACGATGCCACCGACGTCCGCACGAATCCACGTTTTCTCGTGGTCGCCGGTGATGATCGTCCGCCAACCGGGCCACCGCACAGTGGTTTCTCCGAGCATCTCGTATTCTGCGAACACGCTCTCGACGCCACGCAGAGCTTCGTCGATCAACGTTCGCTGAAACCGGTGGGCTTCACCCATCTCGATGGTGATCGTCGGAATGCCGTCCCGCGAGGCTTCGCCGCGAAGCGTGCCATCCGGGCCGGTGTTGTCGAGAATCACGTTCGTCCCAAAGGCAAGCGCCAGCCGGTGGACCTCGGGGTCAGCCATATCTGCCCGAACGTGGAGCATGTTGGTCCGCCCGCGCGTGGAAGTGTGAAGATCGATGCCGAAATCGCAGGGCGAAATGAAGTTGGTGTAGATTCGGTGGGCCATCCGTTTCGCGCTGGTCGAGCCCTGTCGACCCGGAAACGACCGATTCAGATCGCGGTCATAGATCGGTAGATACCGCTGTTGGGCCAGAAAGCCGGGGACGTTGAGTACGGGCATACAAACCAACGTGCCCGCGAGATCAGAGAGATCCCAGTCGTGGGCCACCTCGCGGACGACCTCGATGCCGTTGAGTTCGTCGCCGTGGGCGGCCGCCGACAGGAAGCCGGTCGGTCCCGGGCGCTCGCCGTTGATGATCGTTACGGGTATGCGAACTGGATCACCCAGATACGTCTCGCTGATCCCATACCGGATATTTTGCGTCTCGCCAGGGGCGACCTTCCCGCCGTTGTAGGTGAAGGCCCCGTCGTCGCTCATGGCCGTGGGTTGGGCGGGGCATATATAAATCCCCCAGCGGTCGACTCAGCGGTTACCCCTTTCGGCTCCATATGCTACTGATACGTTCGCGATACACCGACGCCGGGTGGATCTGCTCAGTCGAGATGGTCGATACGGCCCGAGAAGTCTAGGGCCCACTCGCTGCCGTCTCGTTCGATCCGCGTGATCCCACACAGTGGTGCGTCGACACCCTCTGTCGAGCCAACCAACCCCCGTACCACACCACCGATCGTCAGCCCGTGGCCGACCAGCAGGATGCGGCCGTCGTGTTGGTCGGCGAGCAGTCGGGCCGCCCGACCGGCGCGCTGTTCGGCTACCTGGTGGGATTCGGGAAACTCGGGGACGACCGCGGGTTCGTGGTCGTTTCGGATCGGATCGAAGTAGTCGACAAGCGTCTCCTCTGAGAGCGTTTCGGGCTCACTGCCGAACCACTCGGCGTTGCGGTGTTCGCCGAGGCCGGGCTCCAGCCACGCTGGCTGGCCGATCTCGCCGTAGATTTCGGCCGTTGTCTGGACTGCCCGCAGAAACGGCGAGCAGTAGATCGCCTCGAACTCGATGTTGTGGTCGGCGAAAAATCGGCCGACACGCCAAGCCTGCCACCGTCCGAGCTCGGTGAGCCCCGGATCGTGTTCGCGGGCAGCCGTCAGCTCCCAGTCGGGGTCGACCGTATCCTGCCGTTGTCCGTGGCGGACGGCCCAGACGGTGTGTGCCATGTGACCAAGATACAATTACACACATATGTAGCTGTCGACGATTCGTCTGCGTCGACATTCGGTTTCAACAAATCAAAATACTAACTAAATTCGGCGACAGCATCGGTGTTTCTTTGCGTATGTATCCGGTAGCTACCGACATGACCGAAGAGAGGCCTGTACGGGTCGGGGTGCTGTCGCTCCACAATAGTAAGGAAACCAAAGCCATTCTCAACGCTGTCGACGACCTCGGCCACGAACCGGTGTGGCTCCGCCGGGAAAACACCGCCGTCAGAATCGAAGACAGCGATGTTACGCTTGAACCTGACGTCGATGTGATCGCCAACCGCCTACTGTTGTCGAACACCGAAGAGCCCGCAGAGGGCCTCGGGCTGGCGACCACGTTTGATCGGATTCGCCCGATGCTCAACCGGCCAGAGGCCGTGCTGACGTCGATCCACAAGTTCGCCACGGGGACAACGCTGGCCGACTGGAACATCCAGGTGCCCGATGCACTGCTGGCGCTGTCGAACGAACGACTCAACGAGGGCCGCGAGCGGTTCGGCGAGGTCGGCGTCTACAAAACCGCCATCGGCACCCACGGCGGCGGCACCTGGAAAGTCGACCTCACCGAGCAGGTCAACCCGAAAGTCGGCAACCGTCAGGCCTTTTTGCAGGAGTTGATCGACCGCGACGACGCCAAACACCGAGATCTCCGTGTCTATGTTGTCGACGACGAAATCATCGGTGCGATGTACCGCTATGCCCCGGAGGGTGATTGGCGAACCAACGTTGCCCTCGGTGGTGCTGTCGAGGACGCAGCCGACGATATGCCCAAAGAGGCCGCCGAAACCGCGCTGTACGCCGCAGACGTGCTGGGACTCGACTACGCGGGCGTCGACCTCGTCGAGGGCCACGATGGCTGGTTCGTCCTCGAAGTCAACCCCACAGCAGGATTTAAAGGGCTGTATGAGGCGACTGGCAAAAGCCCCGCCCCGTACATCGCTCAACTCGCCATTGAAAAGGGCGGCGGCAGCGTCGATACCGAGCGCGTCGAGGGACTGTCGAACACTCTTGATGACTCTCGGCCGGCGTCGATGCCCCGTCCAGAACCACAGTCTGGCGAGGAGACGCCACTCATTGGCTACATCGAAGAGGTTGTCGTCATCGGGACCAGCGGCTCGAAACAGATCCATGCGAAATCCGACACTGGAGCCACGCGATCTAGCATTGACACCCGCTTGGCCGCCGAAATCGGGGCCGGACCGATTAAAAGCATGACCAGAGTTCGTTCGGGCTCAAGTAAGACTGGCAAAGCCCGACCCGTCGTCGACCTCGTAATCGGGATCGGCGGCAACCAACACACTGTCACCGCCAGCGTCGAGGACCGCGGGCATATGGACTATCCCCTTTTGCTCGGTCGGGACATTCTCCAGCACTACCGTGTGGACGTGCGTCGACGGGCCGACGGCGACCACACAAGCAGTCACGACGGAGAGTATCCCGAAGAGTAGTTACCGCAGCCGTTGGGATTATTATGTACAACAACGGTAGTAAATTTTGCACCGAAAATCAGCATTTTATGTACTCTGTTAGTTTTGTGCGTGATTAGAATGGATAACCGAACAACAGCGGTGGAGTCCATTTCGTTTTTGTCACGGGCTGAATCACGTGTCTGTCTCATGGAGTGCCTGTTGGAGGCAGGGCCAGTTGACCAGCAAGCACTCCAGCGGCGGCTGGATCACTCCCGGTCGACGGTTACTCGGTCGCTGGATTCGCTGTCTGAAGTTGGGTGGGTTACGGAGACTGCCGAGGGCTACCAGCTGACGCCGGTTGGACGGCTCGTCATCAGCGAGTTTCAGGAGCTGCTCTCGGCTGTCGAGACTGCTGAATCGCTCGCGCCGTTTCTCGAGTGGTTTCCGTTATCGTCGTATGACATCTCGCTTGCGGCGCTGAGAAATGGTGAGCTAACGGTCGCTCGAAAGGGGGATCCACTCGCCCCGATACGGGCAGGGAGACAACTGATTCAGTCGGCCGCCGAGTTCCGTGGAGTGTTTCAGTCGATGAATATCGACTGTCTGCGACTGGTTCGCAAGCGAACGAGGGCCGGCGAGTTCAAAGGCGAGTACGTCGTCTCGGCGACTGTCGCCGAAACGCTAAGCCAAGAGCCGTTTGCCCCGGTGGTCTCAGAGCTGCTGGCGAGTGGTCGACACACGATTCATCTTGTCGACGAGGTCCCGATCTACCTCGGGATTGCAGACAATACAACGGTTCAGATCGGTGTCGAAGACGAAGACGGCATTCCCCGCGCACTGCTGGAGACAACCGACGAATCCGTCAGGTCGTGGGCTAACTCACAGTTCGTCCGCCACCGAAACGAGGCCGTCGACGAACTCACACACTGAGTTGAACTGAATCGAACTGTGCATGGGTTGCACAGTGTGTGTCGCATGCAGTTATGCTGTTGTTACTATTATCCATACACGCCAAGAGAGACACCCTCGGCAGCTTTGGCCCCCGTTGTCGCCCCCATGTCTCTCTTGGCTTACCGACCTTTCTGACCAGTGTGCCCCATAGGTGACGGTGGCGGACCACGAACGATTATGTCTGTGGATCACCAACACGATATATGAGCGAACATAGCCCATCGATGCCGCAGACGGATGCCGAATGGAAGGCGAAGCTCTCAGCCGAGGAGTACCGCATTCTTCGGGAGGCCGGCACCGAACGCGCCGGTACATCGGAGCTGTTGACAGTCGACGCCGACGGTGTCTTTCGGTGTGCAGGCTGTGAACAGGTGCTGTTCCGAAGCGACAAGAAGTTCAAATCAGGCACCGGCTGGCCGAGTTTCTGGGATCCAGCCGACAGCGACGCCGTCGAAACACGCCCGGACCACAGCCACGGCATGGTCCGAACCGAAGTCGTCTGTAGCCGCTGTGAGGGTCACCTCGGCCACGTGTTCGATGACGGACCCCAACCGACTGGCAAACGCTACTGCATCAACGGCATCGCGCTGGATTTCGACAGCGAGTAACTCACCTGCGTATGTCTCTCTCACCCGAGACGATCACGACGTACGACCAGCAGGCTCCCTCGACGGAGTCGACCGAAACGGCGACGGTTGCACTCGGCTGTTTCTGGGGGCCAGAGGCCCACTTCGGCGCGCTTTCGGGCGTCGTTCGAACCCGAGTCGGCTACGCTGGCGGGACGACAGCCCAGCCGACATATCACGATCTTGGCGACCACACCGAAGCCCTGCAGATCGAGTACGACCCAGAAACACGGTCGTTCGCAGACCTTCTAGAGATCGCCTTTCTGAGCCATGATCCTCACCGACAGACACCAACGGTTCAGTACCAGAACATCGTGTTCATCTCGAATGCTGACCAGCGTGAGACGCTTGAGAACTATCTTTCGGCCACCGACCTCTCGGCCGAGGCTATCGAAACCCGGATCGAACCACTCTCGCAGTTCCATCTGGCCGAGGCTTACCACCAAAAGTACAGTCTCACCGGCCGGAAAGACCTGTTGAATTCGTTTGAACAGGCTGGCTACATCGACGAAGACATCCGTGAGTCGCCTGCGGCCGCCAAACTGAACGGCTATGCTGCGGGTCGACAACTCCCTGACGGTCACGACTTCGGCGTCGAATCGAATCGGACGGTCCACTGAACGCGGCCGCTGTGCTGGGCGGTTGTGCTGCTCACCGAATTCAGTCGGTTATGCTGGGTGGCGACGGCATTCTCTTGTATCGATTCGTTTACATCAGCCTCAAAGCCAGCGTGTTCGCGCGTCGACTGGTTGTTCGCTGTGGGAAACGTTGAATCGCCTTGAGGTGGACCGACCCGTATGGAACTCGCAGATGTCTCGACAATTGCAGTGCTCGGAGCCGGAAACATGGGCCACGGGATCGCGGAAGTCGCTGCACTGGCCGGCTACAACGTCACACTGCGGGATATCAACGAGGAGCTTGTCCAAGAGGGCTACGACCAGATCGAATGGAGTCTCGACAAACTCGCCGAGAAAGACCGGCTCTCTGAGAAGGAAGCCGACGCAGCCAAACACCGAATCGAACCGGTTGTCGACATGGAACAGGCCGTCTCGGAGGCCGACGTGATTATCGAGGTCGTCCCCGAAGTCATGAGTATCAAAACCGATGTGTTCAACGAGGTCGTTGCGCATGCCCCTGAGCACGCGATTTTGGCGACCAACACCTCCAGTCTCTCGATCACCGAACTCGCTGAGTCGACCGACCGCCCCGATCGGTTCTGTGGGATGCACTTTTTCAACCCGCCGGTCCGCATGGAACTCGTTGAGGTCATCTCGGGTGCACACACTAGCGAGTCGACGCTTGAGCTGGTCGAAGACCTCGCCGAATCAATGGACAAAACGCCGATCAGAGTCCACAAAGACAGTCCCGGCTTTATTGTTAATCGAGTCTTAATTCCGCTGCTAAACGAGGCCGCTTGGCTTGTCGAGGATGGCGATGCCACAATCGCCGAAGTCGACGCGACAACGAAATTCGATATGGCGCTACCGATGGGGGCCTTTGAGTTGGCCGATCAAGTCGGCATCGACGTGAGTTACCATGTCCTTGAGTATATGCACGAGACGGTAGGCGATGCCTACCGTCCGTGTCCGCTGCTTGCTGAGAAAGTAGCGGTCGAGGCGGTCGGAAAAAAAGCAGGCAAGGGATTCTACAACTACGACGACGGTGGCGTCGACATCCCGCCCAACGCAGGTCGACAGGAGATCGCCGACCGCCTGCTGGCCAGTATGGCCAACGAGGTCGCCGGCCTGATCGAAGACGAGGTTGCTGATGTCGAGGCAATCGACCGGGCGATGCAGTTGGGCGCGGGCTTTCCAGAAGGTCCAGCAAAGATGGCCGACAACCGGGGTATCGAGCCGTTGGTCGCGGTACTCGACGAGCGCTACGAAGCGACCGATGAAGCACGCTACGAAGCGGTCGACTTTCTTCGTGAGTTGGCAACGGAAGAACAACAGTTTCACCCCGATCCTCCGAGCGAGGAGCCAGCTGACTTTGAGACAATCTACGTCGACCGCGTGGGAGACGAGGGGCGCATCGCCCAGATCGTCCTTGACCGGCCGCACCGGATGAACACGATCAGCATGGAACTGTTGGATGAGCTGTCGAGCGCGATCGAGCAGTTGGATGCCGACAGGGACGTGCGGTGTCTGCTTCTGTCCGGGGCGGGCGACCGTGCTTTCTGTGCTGGTGCGGATGTGACAAGTATGGCAACTGATGCCGATCCACTGGAGGCGATTGAACTCTCACGCACCGGCCAACAGACGTTCGGTAAACTGGAGTCCTGTGATACCCCGGTTGTCGCAGCTATCGATGGCTACTGTCTGGGCGGCGGCATGGAGTTGGCAACGGTCGCGGATCTCCGGATTGCCTCGGATCGTGCGTCGTTCGGCCAGCCCGAACACAACCTCGGATTGATCCCCGGCTGGGGCGGTACCCAGCGGCTCGCCGCGCTGATCGGCGAAAGTCGGGCCAAAGAGATCATTTTCACCGCCGAGCGATACGACGCCGAGACGATGGCCGACTATGGATTCCTTACCGAGGTCGCCGCCGTCGACGAGTTCAACGAGGCGGCACTGGATCTCGCCGAGAAACTGGCTGCCGGCCCGCCGGTTGCCCAGACGTTCACCAAACGGGCCATGCTGGCCGGTCGCGACAGCCGCGAGGCAGGCCTCGAAATCGAATCTCAGGCGTTTGGCCCCCTGATGGGAACCGACGACCTACTCGAAGGGATAACGGCGTTTATGAACGACGATGATCCCGAATTTACAGGTGAGTAACGAGGGGTGTCGACAGCGCATCGAACTACCAAAATCCGTGTGAGGCGTCCGCACTGTCGACGCGAGTAATGAAGTTTATATATCCGCGTTCCATTCGCTCTAATGCGGAACGCTCGATTGGTGTAGTCCGGCCAATCATCTTGGCCTTTCGAGCCGAGGACCAGGGTTCAAATCCCTGATCGAGCATTCCATTCTAC
>PWFE01000158.1 GCA_003554115.1 Haloferacaceae archaeon
AGCGGGCGATCGTCTGGTCGAACGCGGAGCCGATACGCCGTTCGAGCTCCGCGTTCACCGTCGCCAACGGCCACGAGAACTCCTGAGCGTTCTGGACCCACTCCAGATACGAGACGATCACCCCGCCCGCGTTCGCGAGGATGTCGGGAACGACCTGGACGTCGCGCTCGGTCAACACCTCGTCGGCGGCGACGGTCGTCGGCCCGTTCGCGGCCTCGACGATCGCCCCCGCGCGGAGGTCATCGACGTTGTCCTCGGTGATCACGCCCTCGACCGCCGCGGGGATGAGCACGTCGACGTCGAGCGTCAACAGCGACGCGTTGTCGATCAGATCGGGGGCGTCCCACCGGTCCCGATCCGGGTGCTCGCCACGGAACTCGCCCTCGACGTACTCCTCAATAAGCCCGCCCGCCCGGACGTGCCGGGCGAGCGACTCCACGTCGAGTCCCTCGGGGTCGTACGCCGCGCCGGTCACGTCCGAGGTGGCGACGATCCGTGCGCCCTGCTCGTCGAGCAGGCGGGCCGCGTTCGACCCGACGTTGCCGAACCCCTGGATCGCGACGGTCGCCTCCGAGAGGTCGCGTTCGAGGTACTCGAAGAGCCGTTCGGTGACGATCGCGACCCCGCGACCGGTGGCCTCGACGCGACCCGGCGTGCCGCCGATTTCCACCGGCTTCCCCGTCACGACCTTCGGAACGGTGTAGCCCTCGTACATCGAGTAGGTGTCCATCATCCACGCCATCATCTGCGGGTTCGTGTTCATGTCGGGCGCGGGAACGTCCATCTCCGGGCCGATCATCCGGCGGATCCCCTCGGTGTAGCGTCGGGTGAGCTGTTCGAGGTCGTTCTCGGTCAGATCCTTGGGCTCACAGATGACCCCACCCTTCGCGCCCCCGTACGGAAGGTCGACGAGCGCCGTCTTCCACGTCATCCAGCCGGCAAGCGCCTCGACCTCACGCTGGGTGACCGTCGGGTGGTACCGCACTCCACCTTTAAACGGTCCCCGGGCGCTGTCGTACTGACACCGGAATCCCGTGAACACCTCGACACCGCCCGCGTCGAGCTCAACCGGGAGCGTCACCTTCAGCGTCCGCTCGGGGTGTTTGAGACGCTCGAAGACGCCGTGATCGATGTCGGCGTACGCCTCTGCCCGGTCCATCTGTGCCAGCATGTTCGCGAACGGGTCGTCGGCCATACCCGGCCGGTCACGGCGGTACCTGATAGCGGTTTCGGCAACAATTGCGTGTGCGAGAGTATGCCACACAAGAACGCGACCGGGCGGCGACGGCGACTCACAGCCGGGAGCGGGCCCGTCCGATCGCCGGAACCGAGAGATCGAGGGTGTCCGCGAGCGCGCCCGCCGCGCTCAACAACCACTCCGCACGCTCGATCCGTGAATCCAAATCCCCCGGGCCGATACGGTATCGGTCGACCAACGCCTCCGTCGTCGCCCCGTCGATCCACTCCGAGAGGATCCGCGCCGTCTTCACCGACTCAAGCCACCCCTCGAAGTCATCGGCCTCGTGCATCCCCGTCGTGAACTCGGCCGTGTGTTTGCGGGCGAATCGATAGATGTCGGCCCGCTCGCGGTTTCCGAGATACGTGTCATCCATGTCGGGCGTGTCACAGATGACCTCGAAGACCGTGAGCGTCGAGGCCCGGTCCATCGCCGCGGCCGTCCGAAGCCCCCTTACGAGCCGCTCGCCGGTCTCCGGGCGGACGTACTGTTTCGAGGTCGTCTCCCCCACCGCCGTCGCCACGAGCCGATAGGCCTCGACGCCGCCGCGCGTCTCCCGTTCGATCATCCCCATCGTGACGAGGTCGTCGACGGCGTCGGCGACCGCATCCGCCAGCCCGCCGGCCCCCGTCGCCCGCGCATAGAAGGTCCCCTCGAAGACGTCGAGGATCTCCGCCTCCGTCGAGGCGAACCCCGTCGCGATGACCGAGAGGACGTGCATCCGAAGCGCGCCGGGGTCCGCCAGCCGCGAGTGGACCGCCTCGGGCTCCCCCTCGACGTACCGCTCGAACAGCTCCTCACGGGACCCGGCTTCGCCCACGAGCACCGCCTCACCCCGGGGGTCCAGCCCCGGCCGTCCGGCTCGGCCACACATCTGGTGGACCTCGAGGACGGGCAGGGGCTCCATGCCCGTCCCGGTGTACCGCTCCTGGTCGCGGACGACGACCCGGCGTGCGGGGACGTTCACGCCGGCTGCGAGTGTCGGCGTCGCACAGATGCACGCGAGCGACCGCGCGCGAAACGCCTCCTCCACGACCGCCCGGTGTCCCGCCCGCAGCCCCGCGTGATGGAACCCCACACCGGCCCGGAGACACTCGGCAAGCCGCTCACCCGTCACGGTGCCGTCGACGGCCGCCGCCTCCTCGGCCGCCCCGGCGGCAGCCTCGGCCACGTCGAACCGCTCCGCGAGGCCCTCCTCGGCCAGTCGCTCCGCGAGCGTCGCGGCCTCCCGCCGGGAGCGGACGAAGGCGAGACACTGTCCACCTCCTTCGACCGCATCGCGCACCAGCGCCGCCGTCGCCGCCGTCCTCATCGCGGCGTCCGTCTCCTCGGGATCCGGCGTCGGCGCGTCCGGCACCTGCAGCGGTGGCTCGGCGTCGAAGGTCACCTCGCCGTCGGCGTACACCCCCGTTCGGAGGTCGATCGGCCGCCAGTCAGACTCGACTAACGCGGCGTCCAGCCAGTCCGCGATGGCCTCCGGGTTGTCGACGGTCGCCGACAGGGCGACCACCTGCACGTCCGGTGCCCGTCGCCGGAGGGTCGCGAGCGTCACTTCAAGCGTCGGCCCGCGACGCGGGGCGTCGAGCAGGTGGACCTCGTCGACGACGACGCAGGCGAGGTCGTCCACCCAGGAGGCCCCGTTGCGGATCGCGGAGTCGACCTTCTCGCTCGTCGCGACGATGATATCGTTGCCCGCGAGCTCCTCGCCGGTCGCGTCGAAATCGCCGGTCGACACTCCGACCTCCAGCCCGGGAAGCGCGTCGAAGGCCTCGTATTTCTCGCGGGCGAGCGCGCGAAGCGGGCAGACGTAGAGCCCCGGACCGTCGGCGGTGAGCAGCGCCAACTCCGCGACGAACGTCTTTCCCGAGGCCGTCGGCATCGCCGCGACGACGTTCTCGCCGCGACAGATCCCTGCCTCGACCGTCGCCGCCTGCGGCGGGTAGAGTTCCGTGATCCCCTCCGTCTCGAAGTGGTCGATGAGCGGTGTCGCGAGCGGGAGGTCCGAGACCTGCATTCAACCACCCCTCCGGCGTGAACGTATATAAGCGGTCGCCGAGGGCGGTGAAAGTGGTCGGGATAACGCCGGCAATGGTGAAATTGAACCGGCGTATGCAGTAACTACGATTAACGGAGGCTGTCTTACTCACCGAAATGCACTTTTGTGCGCGTAGTTAGGTCACCCGTATGGAACTTTCGGGCCGGCAGATACTGATAACCGGCGGAGCGGGGTTTATTGGATCCCACCTTGCTGAGTATCTTCTCGATGCGGGTAATCAGGTGATCGTCGCGGATGACTTTTCAAATAGCGGTCCCGGAAAGGTCCCGGATGCAGCGGAGATATGCGAAACGAGCCTTACCGATCAAGAAGCGGTGAAGAAAGCGGTAACCTCGGACGTGGATCTAGTTTTTCATCTGGCGGCTCGGAAAGACCCGAATGACGACGATCCGCGAGGACAGTTCAGGCAGAACACCACCATGACACATCTGCTGCTTGAACGATGCCGAAACGCCGGGGTAGACCAGTTTGTATTTGCGTCCTCCTCGACGGTATATGGGGAGGCACCGCGACCGACGCCCGAGGATTACGCACCCTTAGAGCCGATCAGCGTTTACGGCGCAAGTAAACTCGGCGAGGAGGGCCTCGTTTCGACGTATGCCCATTCACACGGGATGAATGCCTTCGTCTTCCGATTCGCAAACGTCGTCGGCCCGCGTCTCCGGGGAGCTGTAATCCCCGATTTTATCAAAAAGCTACAGGAAGACCCGACCACGCTAACTGTTCTCGGGGACGGTCGTCAAGAGAAATCCTACTTGCATATCACTGATTGCGTGGACGCAATGGTTCATATCGTCGACTCCGCAACGGAATCTTCTGGGCCGGTCCATACGTACAACCTCGGAACCAAGACGACTACGTCCGTGGACGATATCGCGGAGATCGTCTGTGACGTGTTGGACGTTGATCCGAGGGTCGAATACACCGGTGGCGACCGAGGCTGGACCGGAGACGTGCCCAGAATGCGGTTGTCAACACAACGGTTGGATGCGTTGGGATGGGAGCCGAAGTACGAGAGTCATGAAGCGGTTCGGGTTACCGCGGAACAGTTGGCAGCCGAATTGGCCTGAAGACGAAAACAACGGGTCCGTTCGAGCGTATCCGTCACAGTCCCGGGACACGTACCGGCACGTTTCTGCGCACCGTGTCACGGAACCGTTTTGATATCGCAAGATAGCTCAGGAAGTAGATCGCCGCACCCAGACCAACAAGGAGTCCGACGAACAGTTCATTCGGTATCGTGAGTCCCCTGCTCTCGCCAATAGCGCGTGTGCCATACACGACACCGCCCATGATGAGCGCGGCAGTGGCCTGCCTCCCGATCTCCCCGACCGGGGTCTCGAACTCGATCAGACGTTTGAGCAGGAGATACCCGACTGCGGTCCCCACCCCCGCGGAGATGGCCGTTGCGACGGCGGCACCGACGAGGCCATATTGCCAGATCAGGAGGAGGTTGAGGGTCACGTTCAACAGGATGAACAGGAGGTTGACTCGAAACGCGAGGTCGGGTCGGTCGACGCCGTTCAGCGCGTTGAGGAGCTGTTTCTGGTAGGCGTACAGCAGCACCGATAAGATAAGCAGTCCGAGGATCGTCGTCCCGTCGGTGAACTCCGGACCGTACACAAGCATGATGCGGTCTGCGAGTAGCACGCCGCCGACGAGCCCCGGGATAGCGATGAGTCCAGTGAACGCGAGCGAGTCCTCCACGAGTCCGGCCGCGGCGTCGACGCCATCGGCACCGGATACACGACTTATCTCCGGGAAGAGGGTGTCCTTTATCGCCGAGGCAAATAAGTTGAGGAACTCCGCAAGACTCCAGACGACCACGTAGATACCGATCAGTGCCTCGCCGACGAATACCCCGAGGACGAGGATATCGACGTCGCTGAACGTTCGGGATTTGAGGTTGCCGAGCCAGGAGAACTTCGCATACTCATAGAGACTCCGGAAATGTCGGCGTGCCGGGCGGCGAAGTGAGGTGGAGACGTACAGGAGGCCGACGATGCCAACAAGGATCCCACCAAGCGCATAACCGACGAGCATCCCCAGGAGGCTGTAGCCCGCGAGGACGAGTCCGATCTGGATGAGCGAGCGGGATCCGAACTTTACTGGGTCAAGAATGCCTGCGATGTGGACCTTGTGTTCCCCTTTGAGCGTTTTCAGCGTCACCTTGTAGAAAATCCGGATGAACAGGAGCCCCACCACGAACCACACGACCGAGACCGCGACGTAGGCGTCGAACCCACCGATGTACGCCTCAATGAGATCGCTGGCGAGCAACACGAGCACCGAGACGAGGACGCCGAACGCGGCTGCGGTGAGGAGTCCGGCGGCAAGGTACTCGCCACGCTCTTCGCCTTCACTCAGTCGTTTCGTGATCGCCGACCCGAATCCGATGGTTGCGCCGACCTGCAGCCACGCAACGAGCGTGAGGACGAGCCCGTAAATGCCGAGCACCTCCGCACCGAGCAGCCTGGCGAAGACGATCGTCGCCGCAAAGCCAAGAGCGGAACCGATGATCTTGGCGACGAAGACGATAGCGGAGGTCTGGCCGATCCGCATCATGCGTCGTTTTATTTATTCGTCGGGATATAGTTGTCTCGTTGTTAAGCGTTGCTCGCAGAGAAGTGACGGATTTTCTCGCCAAGTTGATTTACAAACAATTGGAGGAAATTAGTCATGTGAATCTTACCATCCGCTTGCTTGTTGCACTGTATATCTCAGTAAGCGGATGTTCTAACTGTCTGCTTTGTTTAGTACTTGAAATTGTTTTGATTAGGACAGAATCATAATATGGCTTTTTTAGTTTGGAGACAATACGGTAACGAAGCCTACCAATATGATCGAAATTGATCCCGAGTTGGAGTCTGATCTGAGAACTCTATTTCAAAAATTTGATGACCAGAATATACGATATGTTGTACTCCGGGGATATGAGATGTTGTTTGATCAAATTCCCGGAAATGATATTGATATACTTATACACCCAGATGATATCGCTACCGCAGAATATATTTGTAATATTGTTGGGTTTGAGAAAAAAGCTTTTTGGATAATGGAGGTAGTCAAATTTGGGAAAGTTCACCTGCTCCCGGTCAAAAAGGGTATACTACAAGCACTTCGACATCCGAAAAAGTATCTTAGCTTGGGGTATCAAGCATTTAGAGGTGGAAGTGTGTACAAACTCAATCCACCGTACCACGAGATGAAACGCTTTGCACATGGTACGATGTTGCATGGTTACGATCGTCTGGTGTATAAGTATCCCAGCACACGAGATAAAATTCCAGTCTCTAATGAGGTTACTAAAAGTGTGTTTGATCACCGTCGTAAACGGAACGATTATTGGGTTCCCTCAGCGGTAGACGAGCTATTACATCTTATATGCCGCTGTGTGTTTGATCATCAGGGTGTGCCTCCAAAGTACTATCACGAAATGATAAAAAGTAAAGCCAAGATGTTCACTGATATATCTGGAGAAGTACAGAGGTTTTTGCAGACTGCAGAATGTATATTTGGAAGACGTACTTATGAAATCTGTGCTCCGATCTTGAATCTAGATCCCGAAGAGTTTGTTACAATCGCCAAATCAGTGTATACCGATTGGCAACAAAACAGTACCCAAATAGATCAGCTCCGCTACTGTTAATTCTATTTAAATAAGGCCCTGGTTCCGGACTACGCTGAGGATTTCTGATACAGCCTCTTCGGGAGGATTATTAACACACACGGGCTGAGCATTAGTTTCTCGAAGTGTAACTTGCATTTCTTCAATATACTCAATAGAGTGCTCCGATCGTGCGGCGATAATCTCAGAATCTGCAGATAATCTGAACAGACAGATCGGTCCGGTTTTCGTAGCTCTGACAAGTGCTCTGATGGGGATAGATCGGTTGTGGAATAGAAGATCACAAAAAAACCGATCGGTTATTAACACATCATTGTCGGAATTAATTGCATTAATGTATCGAATACTCATGTCCAAAAAATATATTATTGATTTACCAATTCCAAATCTAGTTAAAGTTTGTTTATTTGAACGCTCCTTTTTGTTTTTTATCCGTTCCGCTTCGTGATCGACACCGGTTAAGCGCCCATGTATCCGTTTAACAGTCCGTAAGAACGTTGTTTCGTTGTCCTTGTATGTGTATACACCTAAATGAACGATCTCCACGTCATTCCCCTCATCAGATAGCTCCTTTTGAAGTAATTGAGCTACCGTTGATTTACCTGATCCATCTGGTCCAAGTACCCCAATTATAATGGGTGGGTTCAGTAAGCGGCTTAGCATTAGTTTTGATATGTACTTCTTGATAGTTTTTCTGATCGAATAGGGGAGCGGACTCGGTTGACCCAAGTACTAGTACACATATTTATCATTCGAAACGTCTCCGCTTGTAACTGCTTCCATCCATTCCTCATGTCGGACGATGATCGCTACTGGAACCTCATCAAGTTCGAGAATTTTTGCGATGGAGAGTCTGTGACGACCATCAACTAATAATAGTTTCCCATCACGGGCAATGTCGACAGAAATTTCCATCACTCGTTCGTTTATATATCCAAACGGTTCATTTAGAGACGGCTTTCCAGTGCGAAGCTCTTTCTGTGTCAGATAGCCGTTTTCTTGGATGCTATCATACAATTCGTCTATATCTCTAAAA
>PWFE01000033.1 GCA_003554115.1 Haloferacaceae archaeon
CGTTGACGACCGACTCGGCGTTGGCCTCGATGTGTTCTTGAGCACTGCTCCAGCCCGCAAGCAACGACAGGGCAGTATCTGGGTTTTCTTCAAGCCAGCTTCGCTGGGCACACCACGGCGTGATGAGCGGCGGGAAGCCGGTTTCTGCCTCCCACTCTTCCCAAGCGTTGTACACCGGTCGCACCTCATCGGAGTTTGCAAGCCCGCGGACAGTCTGACCAGTGAACTGCAGCATGGCGTCGACCTCATCTTGGTCGACCATCAGGCTGTAAAGCGTCGATGGATCGGATTCGACAGTCTCGTTTTCCTCGCGAATGTCGAAGTCGTGTTGCTCCCAGATCATCGCCTGGGTGTAGGTGCCGGTCCCCGTCGACCAGCCCGGATGCCCGAAGGTGATATCCTGCAAATCCTCAACCGACTCAATATCTGAATCAACTGGGACGAAAATCGAGTTGATTTGGGTGATACAGGGGCCGAACTGGACGAGCTCTTCGCCTTCCTGAGTGTATTGAGCGAGGTTGTTGTACTCAAGTAGTCCAACATCGTTGCCGTCGTCGGGCAGTGCGTTGACAAACCGACCGTATGCGGCCACCTCTGGGTTGAAATCTAAACCTTCGTCGGCCCAAAAGCCCTCGTTGGTTCCTGCGAGGAAATGCATGATGTTGAGGTTTCCTTCCGGCGTCAACAACTCAATGCCCGCTCCTTCGTCGTCGTTTCCATTACCCAGACAGCCAGCGAGACCAGCTGTTGCAGCAGCACCAACAGATACGGCTGTTTTCGTAAACGAACGTCTACTGAAACTGCGATTTACCATTACAATCGGACGGAAGTATCGACTAATATTATACTTTTGGTCTGGTTTTATTACAATATATTCTGGGGAAGACGAATAAACATCTCATATTGTATATTGTGTCTGTACTCCCTTATATACTGTTCAATGGCTGTGAAATAGCTCGATACAGGCGCCACTGGTCGACGATTGTACACACAAAGACGCAAAAATAGAAAAAAGTAATCTGATGCGGATCCGTTCAGACAGCCTTCGGTTGGGTTGTTTCTCCGCCCCACGAGTAGCGGTTGGTCTCGATGTAGCCGAGCGCGCGGTCGACGACGAACATGAACAGCATCATCGGCAACGCCCAGGCGATGATCATGTGGTTCTGGTTGGCCTGGAAATAGAAATTAATGATTTCGCCGAGGCCGACGCGTGTGCCGAAAATTTCGGCAATCAGCGTGATCTTCCAGGCCAGCGTGATCGTCAGTCGGGTGCTCGAAAAGATGTGCGGGTACAGATGCGGGATGTAGATGTTCTGCCAAACCAGAAAGGTCGAAGCGTCGAAGGCCTCAGCCATCTCCGGCAGCGTCCGATCGAGCTCTTCGATTCCCTCTTTGATCGAAATCGCCACGTACGGTGTGACGATCATAAAGACCGTAAACACGGCGACGAACCAAGTCGTCAGCCCGAACCAGATCACTGCCAAAAACGCCCAGATCACCGACGGGAACGCGAAGGTCCCCAGCACGTAGACGAACAGATAATCATCGGCCCGCTCACTCGTGCCCATGATGATCCCGGCTGTGACGCCGACAGCGAGACAGCAGACTGACGCCACGGCCACCCGCGCCAGCGTCATCCCGTAGTTGTCGACGGCCGAAAACTCGGCGTCAGGGCCGAACGCCTCGCCGAACGCCGCCATCAGTTCTGGCAGTGTCGGGAAAATGTAAGACGGCGTCGTTGCCGCCGCGAGGTTCCAGCCGACAAAGACGATGAGCACCGACACCACAATCGGGGCGATTCCGTCGAGTCGACTCCGGATCGCCCCAAGCCCTGTCGACGTTTGTGATGTGTTACTCATTTGTCGTTCCACCCACTATATTCGACATATATCCAGCTATTCGATCAAACACGTGTCGTACCATGCGTGTATAGCTCTGATAACTGAGAAAATATAAGTCTATGTTTCAGTGCCAGACGTGCCAGCCGTCGGCGGACGCAACAGGAAGCCAACTGCGCCAGCAGCCAGTGCAAGCACGCCGCCGACGATGAACGTCGCATCCCAGCCGATGACGACGACCAGCCAACCAACGACACCACCGCCAAAGACGCCGCCCCACATCTTGCCGGAGTACACCAGTGAGTAGTTCGCCGACGAGTAGCGACTCCCGTAGTAGTCGCCGACGAGACTGGGAAACAGCGAGAACTGCGAGCTCCAAAAGAACACCGCGATGGCGACCGCAACGATGAATCCAACACCGCTGCCGAGAATTCCGAACGCGACGATGGCGAGTGTGGCAACGCCACACAGCACGAACGAGACAGCCGTGATTAGCTCTCGGTCGAACCGATCCGAGAGGGCGCCAACAATGAGTCGACCCGCCGCCGAACCAACCGGCAGCAGCGTTGCGGCGACTGTCGCAGTGACGGCAGTCAACCCAACTGCTTCGGCGTACAGAATCGTCCGAGCGGTGATCATGAGTCCGGCTGCACTCACCGCGAAGAACATGAAGTACATCACCCAGAACTGCCAAGTTCGAACCATCTCGCGCCACGTGTAGTGTCGACGCCCGCCGCTGCCGTCGGCGATAGTTTCGGATTCGGATTCGGTACCCGAACTCCCGCTGGTCGACGATTCTCCTTCGAGGGCCCAGCCGTGCGGTGGGTCTTTGAGCACCACTGTCCCGACGACAATACCCACCGCGATCAGCAGTCCCATACTCCACAGCCCAGTCGTTAGTGCATCGCCAGCGATCATATACCGGATGAAGGGGACAAACGCCGCGCTACCGGCTGCAAACGCCATCGTCCCGATACCAGTGGTCAACCCGCGTTTATCAGGGAACCATTTGACGGCGGTGTTGACCGCGACGGTGTACACCATACCGACGCCGGCCGCGCCCAGCCCGTAGGCGAGATACACCTGCCAGAGCTCGGTGGCGAACGCCAGTCCGACGTAGCCACCACCAGCAAGCACGCCTGCGATCAGCGTGACGACGCTTGGGCCGTGTCTGTCGCGCCACCAGCCGGCCGGAAACTGCACGAGCGCCATAATAACGACGTAGGCGGTAAAGACAAAGCCCAACGCCGACAGCGAGGCGTCGAGCTCGGCCGCCAGCGGCCCTTCGAGCGATGACCAGACGTACTGGTAGGGACTCACTAACGCCATCATCACCGCGGCGGCTGCGATCTGCCACCACCGCGAGTAGCCTAAAATGTCGTGTGCGACCTCGTCGACATTCTTTGGATAGACGCTACTCATTGCCACTGGGAGACCGTTTGTCGACTGTGCTGTTCATATAGTAGCTGATTGCCACGGTATCTGTTGTATACATTCTGGTTTTCCTCAGTACCCGAGTGCGGCACCGTCGCCGCGTGGGTCCGCGCCGCCTTCCAGCGTGCCGTCGTCGTGGAGTCTGATCGCCGCTGCATGGCCCATTGTATCGTCGAAATCCCGCGCCATCGCCACCGGTTGGCCACGTCGCTGGAGTTCGGTGACCACGCCATCGGGAATACGGCCCTCAAGCGAGAGCGATCTCGACTCATCGCCCCACGTCCGACCAAAGAGCCACCGCGGAGCCTCGATTGCGGTCTGGACATCGTAGCCGAAATCAACGATTCGGGAAACGAGCGCGGCCTGCGTCTGGGGTTGGCCCTCCCCGCCCATCGTCCCGTACAGCAGCCACGGCTCGCCGTCTTTCGTGATCAGCCCCGGAATCAGCGTGTGGAACGACCGCTTTCGGGGTTCGAGGCTGTTGACGTGTGTCGGATCGAGCGAGAAGAACGACCCCCGGTTCTGTGGGATAATCCCGGTGTCGCCGGCGACGATCCCGCTGCCGAAATCGAAGTAGATCGACTGGATCAGCGAGACGGCCAGCCCATCGCTGTCGACAACCGACAGATAGCAGGTGTCGCCGCCGGGGTCCTGCGGTTGTGGCTCGAACCCCTCAGGCGTAATGCCTGGCTCGACGTTCGCTGGTAGCGATTGGGAGGGATCGATGAGACTCCGCCGGTCGTCGAGATAGTCCGCCGACAACAGTTGCTCGGCCGGAAGGTCGACGGCCTCGGGATCACTCACCCACGCGTCGCGGTCGCCGAAGGCGACTTTGGTGGCTTCGGCCATGTGATGGTAGTAGTCGGCCGTGCCGTCGCCCCACGCCGAGACGTCGAACCCATCGAGCAGCCCCAAAATCTGCAAGGCAGCGATTCCCTGCGTGTTTGGCGGCAGCGAGTGGACGGTATAGCCCCGGTACTCGGTGGTTAGTGGGGTGACCCACTCGGCGCTGTAGTCGCTGAAATCACTCGGTGCGAGCGGCGATTCTTCGCCCAGCCCCTCACAGAAGCTTGTGGCGATTGGACCTTCATAAAATCCCTTGCGTGGGCCGTGGTCGACCAGCGTCTCGAACGAGTCGGCGAGCGACGGCTGCCGAATGATTGTTCCAGCTACCGGGGCCTCGCCGTCCGACAGGAACGTGTCAGCCGCGGCTGGCTGCTCGGCGAGCACCTCGGCATCCTTGGCGATCCAGCGGGCGAAATCGTCGGTGATGGCAACCCCCTCGCGTGCGTATGTGATGGCGTCCGCGAACAGTCGGCCCCAAGGGAGTTTGCCGTGTTTTTCGTGAGCCAGCCGCCAGCCGTCGACCGCGCCGGGAACAGTCAGCGCCGAGGCACTGCCGCGTTCGGGAATCTCCTCGTAGTCGAGTTCCTTGTAGTACTCACGGGTTGCCTCGCTTGCGGCGGGGCCGCTGGCGTTGATCGCGCTGACCTCGCCGTCCGCACAGATCTGCCAAAAGCCGTCACCACCCAAGCCTGCCATGTGCGGGTAGACCACACAGAGCGTTGCGTTGGCGGCAATGGCAGCGTCGACGGCCGAACCCCCATCTCGGAGAATGTCGAGGCCGGTGCTGCTGGCAAGATAGTGGGGACTGCAGATCAGTCCACGCTGTGCGCGTGTCGGTGGGCGGCCGGGTCGGTTGTGTGAGTACATGATAGTGATATGTTGAATAGTGGTCGTTCGTGTGTGTTCGTGATCTGGACTGGGTGTCCGAGCCCGTCTCGGCTATGTGGGTGTCTCACACATACAATCCGAGACGAATAAAGACAGGTGGTCGACGCTCAGACCGTCGCGGGATCTTCGAGATAGCGGACGACCAGTGGGATGATTCCGGCGACAACGATAGCCACGAAGCCGACAGTTGCAAGCAGTTCAGCACCGCTCGTCGAGCCGTAGCTGATAAGCGGTAAAGAAAGCCCAGCAAGGACGAACGCCACGGTGTAGGCTTTGATCGCGTCCATTCAGATCGCCCCCAAAAAGCCGATGCCGATGGCGGCAATGATAAAGACGCCAACGATAGCACAGACGCCGACGACCCACGGAATGACTTTCCGGAGCACGTCACCCTCACGGCCGACGATACCGACAGCCGTCGTTCCGAGGATCACGTTGGCCGGCGACATGGCGTTGCCGATAGCTCCACCGGCAGTCTGGCCGGCGAGAATCCACGACTCGGAAGTTCCGAGTGCCGTCGACGTCTCAAGCTGGAGCGCGCCGAACAGGATGTTCGAGGCCGTGTTACTCGAAGTCATAAACGCACCGAGCGCACCGATGATCGGCGAGAGGAAACCGTACGTCTCAGTGGTGGCGATTGTTGCCAGCCCCTGTGCGAGCACACTTGTCTGGCCACTGTAATCCATGACGAGCGCCATCACGAGGAAGCCAACGACCGCAATCGACGCGGGGACAGCGGTTCGTAGGACCACCGCAAGAAAGCTTTCTTCCTCGCCGTCGGTAAGCTGGCGCGTTTTCTCATACTGGCCGGTGTAGCTGTAGGCAATGTAGGCGACAAGCGCGCTTACTAGCAGGAACATCCCAGGGTAGTTGAGCAACGCAAGCCCATCGCCAGCCGCCGACAGCGCCTCGGTTTCGACGCCGAAGCCGGTCTCGACGCCGGGGAACGGAACCACGAGTTCGACAGTACCGAGTGCCTCACCGATTGGTTCAACGACCGCAGTGACAAACGCGACAACCGCGAGCACACCGAACGGGAGGGCAGCGAGTTTGAGACTCATCAGTTCACTGTCGACGCCGCGGGTTGCGGTTGCAGTGCCACCGTCGGTCCGTGGCTCTGCGGTGTCGTCGACCGTTCCACCGTCGGCGACCGCCGTCGACGGACTGTCCGAACGGAGCGATGTAAAGTCGTCTTTCATCGCGGGCCGGTGTTTGATGTTGTCAGCCGGCGTTGCGTACAGCGACAGCTTCGAGATCGGTGCGAGTGCGAGCAGTGCGAGTGTCGCCGCAAAGAAGTTTGCAAACGCTGGCTCCCAGAAGTAGATTCCGAGGAGCTGGCCGCCGCCGTGGACCAGCGAAACGATTGCGACCATCGGCACCGCGTAGCTGACTGCCTGACGTCGACCGTAGATGTAGGCGATCGTCAATCCGGCGATGACGTTGGCGATCCAGAGCAGTACACCCGCGCTCACTGCGGTCAACAGCACATCTTGCATGCTGACAACACCCTCCAGCGTTACCCAAGCGACGCCGAGCGTGCCGAACGTGTTGGCCCACGCGTGACCGATCAGCGGGATGGCGACCGCGTACACGGGTTTGACGCCCAGCGCGAGCAGGATCGGGGCGACAACGACAATTGGCGTTCCGAATCCAGAAATCGACTGCATGAACGAGACGAACACCCATCCAGTCGCAAGCACAAGAAACAGTTCGTTGCTAGTGAACGTCTTGATCTGTTCACGGAGTGCGTCGAATCCGCGTGCTCGGTCGATGATGTGATAGAAAATGAGTGCAGGAATAATGATGTACAGAATTGCGATTGCTTCCCAGACGCCGACCGCACTGGCAATCGCAATATCGGAAAGCTCCATTCGATACATGCCAAAAGCGACCACAATTGCGGCGAACATGCCGATTGAGGCTGCCTCATGTGCCTTCCAGCGAAACACAACGAGCGTAATCATCAACAACGCGAGCGGAATCATCGCCAGTCCCCAGTAGACCGCATCAACGGGTGGCACGCGCTCTCACCCCCATTACAAACGGATTGATTACATCGATGTTTTCAGACATTACACAATCAATTCCTCTTATTGATCGACGTATGCTCATAGATTTGCTCATCCGACGAAAAGGACTACCTCGGAGTTCGTATATAAACGCTTCCTAAGAGGCCTGTATAATGACATTACACATATATATGGCCTAGTATACCGGTCGACTGGTAACTACGGTGCTGGTGCTGGTCACCGATCGATCCACGCGTGTTTCTCGGTGGCGAACGATCGTTCGGTGGGCTCGCCGGCGACTCGACGTTCAATTTGCTCGCGCACTGAGAGTATCGAGCGACCCAGCTCATCACGCGGCGTTTCGTCCGAGGCGACCAGCACGACGACGCTCCCGAGACAGTCACCGGGTTCGGTCGTAATCGGAACTCCGCAGGCCAACTGGGGAGTCGACGACGAGAGTCGATCGACAACAAACCCGTCGTCATCAAGTTGGTCGGCAAGCCGGTCGAGGTCGTATACTGTCTCGGCCGAGTGTTCGGACTCGTCGGCTGTGAGTTGGATGGTGAGACCGGCCAAACAGTCCGAGAGTGGGTGAGTGGTCCCAACGACGGTATCGCTCAGTCCGCCAGAACCATGGGTATCGATCACAACTGCATCTCGACCAGTTTGCGAGTACAACACAACATCGCTGTCGAGGCGTGCAGCAAAGCTGTCGAGTGGGTCGTGGGCCGCCCGGTACAGTGGCGAGGCGGTTCGGACCCGATGTCCCACAGACAGAAACTTCGGCGACAGTTGGTACCGCTCGTCGACCTTGCACACATAGCCAAGCTCCCGGAGTGTGCTCAGATGGTTGTGAACGATTCCTTTGGTCATCTCGAGGTCTGCCGCAATCGTCGAAACGCGCGATGGCCCAGCCCCCATGA
>PWFE01000132.1 GCA_003554115.1 Haloferacaceae archaeon
TATATATCCGCGTTCCATTCGCTCTAATGCGGAACGCTCGATTGGTGTAGTCCGGCCAATCATCTTGGCCTTTCGAGCCGAGGACCAGGGTTCAAATCCCTGATCGAGCATTCCATTCTACTGCTGTCATATGATCTGTCGAAAGCGTTGAGCAGTCGACACGGCTGGATAGCTCAACAACGTAGAATCGCTCACGCAGTTATGTGAACCGCTGTGCCCGTGAGCGTGTATGGCCCTCAGAATCGATAATTGGATACCGACATTTATCCATCCAATGGATGAGTATAACTTGCATGTCAGATGATCTTCCGGATCCTGCTGAGTATGAATGGGAGTTCGAAATTCAAGACAACGTTGGGATTTGGTATATGAAAGGGTGGCAGGGTTTTGCCGACGAGGATCTCGAAGCAGCAAGCATCCATTACCGAGAACGGGGCAAACAACGCGATATCACGGCGACGTTGGCTGTCTTCGGCGATCAGACAAACCTGCCGAAAGAAACCCAAGAGTACATGGGCGAAGCGTGGTCGGCCAACGGCGAGTACACCGGCGTCGACAAAATCGGCTTCGTCTCGGATGGCATCACCGCAATGGCGGTGAAATCACAGGTTGAGGTCCCCGGCGCAGACGTCGATAACTTCAGCGATCTTGAGGCTGCGATTGAGTGGGCACAGAGCTAAGCACACTGCTGTGTTGAGCGGAGCGACGTTCCGTGCGTTCGGTTGTAGCTACCGATAAAACCGCGAAAAGAGAACAGACGTGTTTTAGCCGAGGAGGTAACGCAGCGTTGGGAACCGCTCGATGAGTGGTTCGCCGCCGACCTCCAGTTGTTCGATGTGGCGGTCTGCGCCCAGGATTCGACCTGCGCCCAGTGCAGCGACCGTCACGAAGACGACTGCGTAGATGAGCGTCGAATCGAACGTTGCCAAGATGTCGCCCTCCCAGCTACCGAAGTAGAACATCATCATCTGGAGTGCGCCACCGAACGCAGCGAGGCGGACGAAGCCACCAGCGATCAGCGCAACACCGATCAGGACCTGCGTCCACGGCACCATGATGTTCGCCATCTCGACAAACGCCGGCGAGGCTGCCATCGCGCCGTACAGCCCGCTGACCGGGCTTGCTGCGTCGACGTTGCCGAGGTAGCCCGCAGCGTTGAACGCCTCACCGCTAATCGCTTCGAACTTGCCGAGGCCGGCAAACAGCATCATCCCACCGATAACCAATCGGAGCAACACCGCAAACAGCCCCGAAAGCGTGTGTGCTTCACCTTCGAGTGTAATGCCCGCAAACGAACCGCCAAACTGTGTTTCAGCTTTCGTTGATGCTGTGATCTCCTCTATACCAGTCGAGCCAAGGGAGTTGTATAACACGTAGATTTTTATCCAGTGGGAATACCCACAATTGGATTTCCATACCGCGAGACGCTGTTGCATCGAACGGTATGACTTTACTTTCAGGCTGAGTATGGATGCTATGGATTTCACGACCACCGCAGCAACGCGGCGCTCAGTCCACGAGTACCGTGAGGAGCCTATCGAACAGTCGACGCTGGATACGATCTTTGAGACAGCCACACTTGCGCCCTCTGGCTACAATCTTCAGCCGTGGGAGTTTCTCGCACTCCGCGAGGAGGAGACGAAGACCGCACTTAAAGAGGTCGCATACGATCAAGAACATGTCGTTGCCGCCGATACCACCGTCGTCATTTTAGGAAACACGGATTTGATGGCTCACGCCGAAGTTGTCTTCGATGACTGGCTCGACAAAGAGTACATTCCAAACGAGGATGTTCGAGCCGCGCTGCTCGAAAACGTCGAAGGGATGGCCGAGATGCCAGAAGCCGAGCGCCGGATCTGGACAACGCGATCGACTGCGCTTGCAGCGATGACACTCATGTATGCCGCGTGGGAACAGGGCGTCGCAAGCTGTCCGATGGAAGGGTTTGATCCCGATGGACTCGTTGAGACGTTCGACATTCCTGCTGGCTATGAACCAGTGATGCTCGTCACGCTCGGCTACCCCGCTGAGGAAGCCGCTGATATCGAAAACGAACGGAAAGGTCGACGGCCCATCGAAGACGTGGTCCACTATGAGACTTTCGAGCCTCGTACCGAAACGACGTTAGAAACACCAGATAGTAGCCAGTGAACCGCCTCGAGGCACTCGCCTTGTTTATCTGTAGAAGACCACACCTTTCAACGGCGTTAAATTCAGCCTCATCGTAACGCATTTGTGAACCAAACCGCGATCCTTCATATCATTGGCACGGCTGCGATCGGAGCCGGCGTCTTCGTATCGGGTACCGAACTCACCGTTGGGTTGTTACTTCTCGGAGCGATCTTCATCGCCGCTGGCATCATCTTCGCTCGTCGCAAGGGGTCTGCATCTGAGAACTGACCATCTCGCACCCAAGAGTACAACCAGACGCCCACCGAGTGGCTCTGTCGTTCATACTGGTGACAAACGCACGTTTTTCACTCCTCTCGGAGAACTTGCGTGAAGTAGGGTTCTGTCTGTACATCGATAGTGATCTCTTCGATCGAGTCGACGCTTCCACACCGACAATCCGGCGGCTCTCCCGGTTCAGCAAACACGGTCTCACACCTTTGGCAGACAAAGTATCGTAAGGCCAGCATACCATTTGTTGGAATCGAGTAGATAAATGAGCTCTGGGCGGCGTCATCGCTTGGCCAGACGCGTGGGCTCCACCGCAGATTCATGCGTATACAGAATCTACGTCAAATATGGATACAGCCGTCGTCTGGTTCCGAGATGATCTTCGCGTCGACGACAATCCGACGCTCGCTGATGCTGTTGCTGCGGCCGACCACATCGTTCCAGTATATGTCGCTGACCCGCGACGGCAGGCCACGACCCAGTACGGAACCGACAAGCGGGGGCCGATTCGGGCTCGGTTCCGCCGCGAAAGCCTGCTGGACCTTCGGGAATCGCTGCGCGAGCGAGGCGGCGAACTGCTGGTTCGGACCGGTCGGGTCGAAGACGCGGTCCCAAAACTCGCCGAGGAGGTCGGCGCCGAGGCCGTCTATGCACAGACGAAACCAGCAACCGAAGAACGAAATCGAGAGTTCGCAGTCCGTGAGTCGTTGCCCGAGGACGTCCGCTTCGAACGACGCTGGACACAGACACTGTACCACCTCGATGATCTTCCGACGCCGTACGACCGGATCAACGATACGTTCACACCGTGGCGGAAAGACGTCGAACAGCAGGCGGAGGTCCGTTCGCCCGTCGACGCCCCCGAGACGGTGTCTGTTCCGGAACTCGATGTCGACCCCGGCGAGATCCCGGCACTCACGACAGCCAGCAGCGAGCCACCGGCCGACGAGCGTGCTGTCCTCGACTTCGAGGGCGGCGAGTCCGCGGGCAAACGGCGGCTCGAAACGTACATCTGGGAGGGCGATCACCTCCGAGAGTACAAACAAACGCGCAACGGGCTTTTGGGAAGCAATTATTCGTCAAAATTCGCCGCGTGGCTCGCGGCGGGCTGTCTCTCGCCACGCCGGATCTATCGGGAGGTCCAACGCTACGAGGCTGAGCGCGTCTCCAACGAGGATACCTACTGGCTCGTCTTTGAGTTGCTGTGGCGTGACTTCTTTCAGTTCCAGTTTCTGAAACACGGAGCAGAGTTTTTCACGCCGACTGGCATCCGAGGGGTTGAAAAACAGTGGAGCCACGACCACAAGGCGTTTCGACGGTGGGCCGACGGTCGGACGGGCGTGCCATTTGTCGACGCGAACATGCGCGAGTTGAACCGGACCGGATACATGTCGAACCGTGGCCGCCAGAACGTGGCTTCGTTTCTCGCCGACGCCCTCGGTGTCGACTGGCGGTGGGGTGCGGCCTACTTCGAAGAACGGCTCGTCGATTACGATGTGGCCTCGAATTGGGGCAACTGGGCCTATCAGGCTGGCGTCGGCAACGACTCGCGGGACAACTACTTCAACGTCCTCTCGCAAGCGGAGTACTACGACAGCAACGCCGAGTACGTCACCACGTGGCTCCCCGAACTCGCCGAGCTCCCGGCCGAGTACGCCCATCGTCCGTGGCGGCTGGACGACCGAGAAGCGGCTGCCTACGATGTCGACCTCGGCGTTGACTACCCACGGCCGATGATCGACATCGAGGCGCGATACCGTGAGCTACAGAGTCGCTGACCCGCCAGTTGCGGTTGTGTTCGACCGACGATTGCACTATTTGACTCACCTCGCGTGGGTCGACACTGACAGTTGGTGACAACAGTCACGACTCTCTGTCTCGGTTTCATTTCTGTCAGACTGTGCCGAAAATATAAACGACGGCAACACTAACGGACATTCATTAACATATGTATGGTCTCACAACGTAGCGAACAAGCCCTCTTCGACCGCTTCAAGCAGGCGGCTGAGAGCTACAACGTCGACGTACAGCGGGTCAAACCCCCAGCAGTAAGCGAGACGATTGAGTCGCTGCTGTCTGGGCCGACCGTGGGAACGCCGCTTGAGATCCCGGATGCATCGCTACCCGAATCGGTGACGACAAAGCCGACCTCCGCCGAACTCGAAGCCGCCGAGACAGGCATAACAACCGCATCGCTGGCTATCGCCGACTATGGAAGCGTCGTGCTTCGGGCGACCGACGAGGGAAGTGAACCGATCAGTCTGTTCAACGAGTTGCACATCGTCGTGCTCCGTGAATCCGACATCGTTCCAGATATGTCGACGGCGTTCGAGTGGCTCGGCGATGAGTTGCGCGAGAGCCGCGACTCAGCAATTCTTGCGACCGGCCCCTCAGCGACGGCAGATATGGGGGCGCTCGTACAGGGAGCACACGGACCGAAACAAGTCGCAGTCATTGTTGTCACATGAGCGAAACATCCAGACAGTCACGGGCCGAGCGTATCAAACACATCATGAACACCGAGGGGCAGGCGGTTCGGACGAACACCCGCGGATTCAATGCCGGTCGGTATGAATCGGTCTCGAAACTCGAAGACTACGAGGCATTGAAAGACCGCGCCAGAGCGATCAAGGCAGATGCGATACAACAGCTTCCCGAGCTGATCGATCAAGTCACCGATGTCGTCGAGGAGAACGGTGGCACCGTCTATCTCGCATCGGATGCTGCCGATGCAAACCAGTATATCGCCCGCGTCTGTGCGGATCAACAAGCCGACCGACTCATCAAGAGTAAGTCGATGACCAGCGAGGAAATCGAGATCAACGACCATCTCGAACGCAAGGGAGTCGACGTCGTCGAAACCGACCTAGGTGAATGGGTACTGCAGCTTGCCGAGGAGGCTCCAAGCCATATTGTCGCACCAGCAATCCACAAATCGCGAGAGGAAATCGCGAGGCTGTTCAACCACCAGTTCGACCCCGAGACGGAACTCGAATCGGCCGAGGAGTTGACGATGTTCGCTCGCGAGCGACTGGGTGAGCTCATTCAGGAAGCCGATGTCGGAATGACCGGTGCGAACTTCATTACCGCTGATTCGGGGACGATTGCGCTTGTTACCAGCGAGGGCAACGCTCGCAAGTCGGTTACCGTTCCGGAGACACATATTGCGGTCGCGGGTGTCGAAAAGATCGTCCCACGCATCGAAGACCTCCAGCCGTTCATCGAGTTGATTGGTCGCTCGGGAACCGGCCAAGATATCACCAGCTACATTTCGCTTTTCACGCCGCCGATCAACTCACCGACCGTCGACTTCGAGGACGTCGACTCGCTGATCGAGGGCTCCGGCGAGGACCGCGAGTTCCATCTCGTATTGATCGACAACGGCCGGATGGCGATGCGCGACGACGAGGACCTCCGCGAGACGCTGTACTGCATCCGGTGTTCGGCCTGTTCGAACACGTGTGCGAACTTCCAGTCGGTTGGCGGGCATGTGTTTGGCGGCGAGACGTACTCCGGCGGCATCGCAACCGGTTGGGAAGCCGGTATCCACGGTGTCGAGACGGCCGCGACGTTCAACGACCAGTGTACCGGCTGCTCACGATGTGTCGAGGCCTGTCCTGTCGGCATCGACATCCCGTGGATCAACACGGTCGTCCGAAACCGGGCCAACAGCCAGAAAGATGTAAACATGGAGTTTCTCGTCGACGGACTGACTCCCGACAGCGAGGAGCACGGCCCCGAGCTCCAGAAACGGCTGTTCGGGAACTTCGAGACGCTGGCGAAACTCGGCAGCGCCACGGCCCCGCTTTCGAACTGGATGGCAGACACAGCGCCGATCGGCCGGCTTCTCGAACGGGTCGCCGGTGTCGACCGCCGTCGACCGCTTCCTTCGTTCAGCCGGACCAGCTTTGTCGAATGGTTCGACGCACGCGAGACGGTGCCGCCGGCTGATCCCGACCGGAAGGTCGTCATCTACCCTGATCTGTACACGAACTACATGGACGTCGAACGCGGCAAAGCCGCTGTCCGAGCACTGGAGGCACTTGGTGTCGAAGTGCTCGTTCCCCACGCCACTGGCTCCGGTCGTGCGCCGCTTTCACAGGGGATGATCGACACAGCCCGGAGCAAGGCCACCGCGGTCGCAGCGGAGCTCACGCCGTACTTTGAGCAGGGATACGATGTTGTGGTCATCGAGCCAAGCGACCTCGCAATGTTCACTGGCGAGTACGAACGGCTTCTCTCGGAGTCGACGTTCGAGCTGTTTGCCGACAACAGTTATGAACTTCTGGAGTACGTCTACGGGCTCGTGGCGAACGGAGCCGATATCGACCGGCTCCGACATGCTGAGGGCGAAACAACCGTTGCCTACCACAGCCACTGCCAACAGCGAACGATGGGTCTCGAAGTGTACAGCCACACGCTGCTTGAACGTTGTGGCTACGATGTCGAGACAAATGATGTCGAGTGCTGCGGAATGGCTGGCTCTTTCGGATATAAAAGCCAGTTCTATGAGCAGTCGGTTGATATCGGCGAGCAGCTTACCGAGCAGATCCGCGACGCAGAGCCGGATATCGTCGTTGCCAACGGGACGTCCTGTCTCGACCAGATCGATGACCTGCTTGAACAGCGGCCACAGCACGTCATTGAACTACTTGCACCGGCGCCCTGAGAACCCAACACAGCCCAACCCGAAAACCAGAACTCACTGGCAGTGCTGATTCGCATTGCCCACCCGACCGAACAGACAGTCGACTGATTGAACCGGGTTCCCGACTACGGCGTCGAGGCGGCTGCAACCCGGACCGGGGCGAGCGTCTTAGTAACTCCGTGTGTGCTCTACGCCTAGTGTTAGGTCACAGTGTTCTATCGCCGACAGGGCTACGTTACCGTCAGTGGACTGTTCGAGGAGGTCGTGGCTGACGGCGATTTCACGAGAGTGTGACCTGCGCGATACTGCAGGCGCGGGTCCAAACTGGCTGGCACTGGTACCCCCTCACTATGACACTTATTCTCATACTAGTTGTTTTACTCACACTGGTCTACCCCTACGTAAGCTTTTTATTTGTGATGGCGCCACGTTGACACGATGGCTTGCCCCCGTCATCCCCGCTGACCCCCAAAATCCCCATCCCCCACGCTGTGTTTTGTCGATTTTTACCTGACCTCACTGGTAAGTGAAACTACAAGTCCGGTATTCGGCAGCGAATGTATCCAGTACTGTGCGGTCTACGATTTGCAAACTCGACAGCGACACCCATCCTCAGTCCGGACAAGCGATACAGTTGATACTCGGTGCATGCGTTTTTGCTGTATGAACCACGACCGTCTGCATGCCCGAAAGCCGACACACGATATCGAGCGCTGGTCGACTGGAATCGTTGATGCCATTGACCAGCGGGATGGCCACTGCGTCGTCACCGTGATCAACGAACACGGCGAGCCGGTTGAGTTGGTCATCACGCTTGCGGTTCAAGCGTTGTTCTTGCGTCGACTGGA
>PWFE01000066.1 GCA_003554115.1 Haloferacaceae archaeon
GGGCTGATAGGCGCGGTCCAAATCGACATCACACGCCTCCACGAAACGTGGATGGAGGTTATTTTTCCGCGCCAACTCAACCCGGGCCACGTCCTCGGTAAGTGGAAACCCGAAACTGGCGCACAGAAAGTGGGCTACTATCTGTGGGCGGCCCTCGGCATCCTCCCTGTCCTCATTGGCTATCCCCTCCTGTTGGTTGGCTTTGCAACCCGATACTATGCCGCAAAACTCGACAGTGCGGGAACGCGACTCGGATTCGCCGGTGTTATCCTGCTTTCAGTCGTTGTCTGGGGCGCACTGACAGCAGTCGCTCGAATCCAACTCTCGTTTGAGGGGTTTACTGCAGTGTTTGCAGCCAGCATTGTCGCAACCGTCGCAGCGGCCGCCGCCGTGTTTTTCTCCCGGGTCGGCGGTCGGGCAACGAGCGTGCTGCTTGCGTATCCGTCGGCGATGAACGCGCTGTTTTTGCCCCCGGTGGTCGCCGCACTCTACTCGCCGGCGCTCGGCCAACTCATCTTCCCCGGCAGCGAGCAGCTAGCGATCTGGATTCTGGATACCGTTCTCGTTGTCGGTGGACTCAACGAACTCCTCCGAGAGCAGTTCGCACTTGAGGGCATCGGCTATGCGCTGATGTGGCTCGGATTGGCGATCCCGCTCGGCTGGCTGCTTGGATTGTTGGTCACGTTTGCGAACCTTATCCGGCCGAAAGACGAAAACTGACCGGCCCGTATCCGGTGTGTTTAGGCATCCAGAACCACTCCCTTCTGTATGGAGTTCGACCGCAAAACGACGATTGGACTGTTCGTTGTGATTATCGCTGTCGGAACACTCAGCGTAATGCCAATGATGGTGACCTCGACAGTACTGACGATGGTGCTGCCATCGATGGCCGTCTTCGGACTGATTATGTTGCTACTGGGTATCAAACACGGCCAGTATCAGGCGTCTCACTAGGACCCTTCGAGTGCTGTCTCGACGCTTCGGCTTTCAAGCAGCGTCGACAGCCGAACACCGAGTAGGCTCACGACGACGCCAGCAACGATGTAGACGACGAGTCGACCGACCGGACTCAACACGGCCGAGCCGACGGTCAACTCGGTTTCGAACACATAGCCCGTAAAGCCACGAACGACGATGCCGACCGACAACAGCCCAAACGGCAGGTTGATGTACGGCGACGTGACAGCCTCGGCAGCCAACAGTTCATCAAGGAGTCGACCCACGCCTGCGGTGACGGCCGCAATCGCCAGCCACGGAATGCTATGGTGGACGAACACGACCGCTGCAATCGGCGTCAGATCGGTACTCCCCAGCTCGGAGACGCCTAATGCGCCGACAAACAGCCCCACGACAGCGAGCCCTATCGCCGCGACGTACGTCACCACCGCTACGCGACCGGAGTACAGCACCTCACGCACCGACTCGGAGAGCGCGCCGACCAGTTCGTCGACGCCCAATCCCTTATATAGTATCGCGGTACCGAACAGGGCAGCGACGCCTGACAGCGCCGCGGCGGGCGAGACCCACACCAACAGCATTGGAATCAACAACAGACCGATGCCGAGCGGCACTAAGACGGTGGTTCGAAGCTCTTCGTCGGCCAGAAACTGTTTGAGCAGATAGTAGGTCGACTCGATATCCCGTGCTTGCCGAACGATCACCCGGTCGACGGCGTCGACTCGCAGCCGGCTCTCGATAATTGGGACGACTCGCTCGTCGTCGATGCTGTCGATGACGACAATGCAGTCGGTCGGCTCATGCCGGTCGATTAGCGTCTCGAGTTGGGTCGCAATCGCGCGGTCGGCCGTAATCGCCGAGTCGTGATCGCCCGAGAGCACCGCCACAACGGCATCATCGCCCCCGTCGCGGAGTTCGCGCGTGACCCGGAGTGCTTCGAGCAGACTGTTGACACTGCTTGATTCGGGTTCGGCCAGCCCGACGTCGACCACCAGCGAGCGGACGGCTTCCCAGCCGGCGACTGGCGGCTCAATGCCGGCAGCCCCACCGATTGCGTTCTCGCGGTCGACACAGACGACGAGCGTCTTCACAGCCGCTCAAAGCACACCTGTCGGTAAAAATCCCGTCGGTGTTCGTGTTAGTCTTGCCGCGAAAAACCGCAAACTGCAGACCCGAACTACAGAAGGCCGGTCTTCTGGAGCTTCATCAGATCTTCGGTGTCGAGCGTCTCGCCCTCTTTGAATTTCTGATAGATGTCCTCGGCTTCCTGCTTTTCTTCTTCCATCTTCTCCTGGCGCTCGTCTTTGCGCTCTGCTTCTTC
The DNA here is from genome assembly GCA_003554115.1 of Haloferacaceae archaeon. The sequence goes on from PWFE01000066.1 coordinate 2,279, forward strand.
TTCTTTGTCCAACTCGCGGAGGCGTTTCTGGACGCGGACGAAGTCGTTGTGGTGGCGGTCGGCCGCCTCTTGGGCTTCGACGAACAGCTCGTGCATCTCGTCGGCGTTGTCGCGGATCTCGTCAGCCTCGCGGTAGGCCTCGATCATCTGGTTGTGATGCTCTTGGGCCTGGTCGGCGAGTTCCGTTACTTTCTGGTGGTGCTGGGAGGCCTCTGATCTAACCTCTTCGGCCTCTTCGACGAGTTCGTCGAGCTCACCGGTGTCGTCGACTTTCTCCTTTTTTTCTGCGAGCTCTTCGCGTTTGGCATCGATTTTCTCGATGAGTTCGCGCTCGTCTTCGGTCGAGAGCACTTCGGTCTGCTGTTGGAACTCTAAGTCCTGGATTTCGGATTCGAGCTCTTCGATGGGTTTGCCATCGTCGAGTTCGAGATCCTCTTTCATCGCCTCGACCTTGTTAAAGAGTTTGTTGGCCTCGGCGTTGAGCTCGTTGCGGCTCTCTTTGTGTTCTTGGACCTGCTCGTTGAGCGAATCGCGCTGTTCGCGGTGCTCTTGGGCTTCGTCGACCTTTTCGCGCGTTTCGGCGTTCAGGTCGTCGCGCTTTGAGGCGCGTTCGGAAGCCATCTGGTTCAGCTCGTTGCGTCGATCGCGAAGCTGACCTGCGAGTTTGATTAGTTTGCCTTTCGAGCCGTTTTCGAGCCGTTCGTCGGTGAGCTCGACGTTATCGGATGCGTTGAGCTCTTCGATGTCGTATTCGTTTACTACACTCATTGTTGAAACCTCGGTACCATTGTTGCTCCGGACATGGCAGTGGCCTGCCACTGTGCGACCGACCGTGGATAAGAGTTCCCGATCATTCTGCGTGCGATGCCACCAGCGCCGGAGGCGTTCTGGTAGCTACACATTCAATCGGACCCAATATAAATACTTCGGTGCCACAGAGTGTGGAAAGAGCTATCATACCGCCTGATTTCGGCGTATGCGACCAATTCACACAATCCGGCGTTTGTATATAAATGGTGTGGTGGTTTCACTTTCACTCCCCGGTTGGCGTGCATTCATACCTAATCGGCGAGAGGGATGATCTATGTTGGATCAACTGACACTCTCTTGCGACGGTCCGAACTGCGACCGACAACTCGACCGCTCGGCGCTGCGGCTGTCGATCAAAACGCCGTCGGGAACGCGTCGAGCATACGAGTGTGACTGTGGAGCCGTGACGATTACGGTCGTTCGTGAGTGTCGAACCGAGTGACCTTTTCGGTGCCGCCAGAGAAACGGGGTATGGAGCAGATCGAAACGATTCGTGCGCGTGGTCATGAACACGTTCAAGCAACCCACGCCAGCACGTTCGAACTCACGAGCGACGACTGGCTCACCCCCGCTGGCGACTGTATTCTTGGAATCGAGGCCGACCGAACCCCCGCCGATTTTGCAGACTCGTTCGTTGAGGCCGCCCAGTCGGTCGACGCCGAGATCACCGCCACCCTCTCAGCAGGCGACCACACTCACATCATCACCGGCCGGGGCCACCCCAACCTCTCGTTCGAAGACGACCGCAGCGCCGTCGGCCGCACGAGCGACTACACCTGCGAGCGGACGATCATGATCGGCGCAGACAGCGCAGCCGAGAGCGTCGACCGCGAGTTGGTCGAAGCACTCGCCGACGGGGCTGATCTGACGCTCGAACTGCGGGTGAGCGTCGAGTAAAGACGAATTCGGCTCGCTACACTGGATTTCGATGGTTGTACCAGAAGGTGTAGGAGGGACACACAAAATCAGCTATGTATGCTTTCAGGCAAAACTGCGATTGTGACTGGTGGGTCGGCAGGCATTGGGAAAGCCATCGCCGCGGAGTTTATCGAACAGGGAGCCTCGGTCGTTATCGCAAACCGAAGCGAAAAGAAAGGTACAGCAACTGCCGAGGAACTCGGCTGTTCGTTTATCCAGTGCGATGTCTCGTCGTACGAGTCGGTCGAATCGCTGGTTGAACAAACTGTCGAACAGTATGGTGGGCTGGATATTCTGGTCAACAACGCCGGCATTGGACTCACTGGAACCGTTGAGACCACGACGCTCGACGACTGGCACAAACTCCTTGAGGTCAACCTCAATGGGGTGATTTACGGAACGCGGGCGGCGATGCCACACCTTTTGGAGTCTTCGGGGACGGTGCTCAACGTTGCGTCGGTGTTCGGGCTTGTCGGCGGCCCCCAGACGGCGGCGTACGCAACTGCCAAAGGTGCAGTCATCAATTTCACGCGGACGACAGCTGTCGACTACGCCGAGGCAGGGGTGCGGGTCAACAGCATCTGTCCCGGCTTTGTCGAAACCGAGATGACTTCATCCGAACTGGAGAAAGACTCCTTCTATGAGTTCGTGCTCAACCAGACGCCGATTAATCGCATTGCCCAGCCCAAAGAAGTCGCCGAGCCGGCTGCCTTTCTCGTCTCCGAGAAGGCCTCTTATATCACCGGCGTCAATCTCGCAATTGACGGCGGCTGGACGACACACTGAGACCTGAGCCATCAACCGCCATCCCAATCGGCTGCAGCGCTATTCGCTGTTCTACTCGTGGTCTTCGTTGTCGTGGCCACCCTCGTCATGGCCTCCATTATCGTGACTTCCGCCATCGTCGTGGCCACCACCGTCGTGACTGCCATCAGCATCATCACCATCCTCTTCGAAGAAATTGCTGCGATACAGCACCGCGAGATCCATATCGAACGCCTCGAAGCTGATTATGTCTGTCTCCGTGCGATAGGAGACATCGTGTTCATCGTTGAGTTCCTGAATGAACGCCTCGGCGCGTTCGCGTGTTTCGAACGGCGTCGGGTTTCGCATCATGATATCGTCGACGTGATCGGTTTCAGTGACCCGGACGTAGTAGCAGTCGGTACCGTCGATAAGTTCTCCCGTCTCGTAGTCGCTGACCCAGACGTTTTCGATCGGTTCGTCGTCCCCGCCAAACCGTTCGGGATCGACAGTGTAAGCCAGTAGACAGCCAGCCGAACAGAAGTATGTTCTCGTTCCGTCGGTTGTCACGAGCTGGGCGTTCCACTCAGGGTACTCCGGTGTGATCATCCCACAGACTGCACATGCTTGCTCATCAGGAAACTCCGTGGGCGAATCGAGATCGTCTGTGGAGCCCGTCTCAGCGTCGACCGGTTCGTCTTCCGGAGAATCGCTGTCGCCGACACAGCCCGCCAGTGCCAACACCGTGCCTGCTCCGAGCGTCCCGAGCAGTGTCCGTCTGGTCGCGTTTCGGTGCCGGTCGACAGAACAGCAGTCATCAGTGGGTGTCTGCATCGACTCAACCATCGATAGGGACCGAAAATACGTTTCTGGTACGCTAGACCAACGACCAATCCAGCCCTGCCACAGCGTCACCGAATTCGAGCTCCTGTTTTGACTGGACGGCAGTCGTCGACGCGTTGTCTTCCGTCCGGATACTATCAACCCTCGAAGCCGAGCAAGCGCAATCCGATCAGTGAGACAAGCACCGTCGAGCCCTCGTGGCCGACAACCGCAAGCGGCAGCGGGATGCCGGCGGTCAGAATGGCGGCGACCATAATCGCGATTGCCCCGAAGGCGATCGAGAAGTTGATATACAGCGTTTTTCGCGTTTCTCTGCTGAGCGAAAACGCATACGGGAGTTTGTCGAGATCATCCGACATGAGCACGATATCGGCGGTTTCAAGCGCGACGTCGGTGCCGGCTCCGCCCATCCCGATGCTGATGTCGGCCGTCGCCAGCGCGGGCGCGTCGTTGACGCCGTCGCCAACCATTGCGACGGCCTCGTGGCGGTCGGTGAGCGTCTCGATGTGGTCGACTTTCTCCTCGGGAAGTAGCTCCGCATACACCTCGTCGATGCCGACCTGGTCGGCGATATGCTCGGCGACACGCAGGTTGTCACCGGTTAACATGATGATCTGATCGACACCGCTGTCGCGGAGCCGGTCGATCATCTTGGCGACTCCCGGCCGAACGGAGTCCGTGTACGCCAGCCAGCCGACCACGGCGACCGCCTCGTCGGTTTCACGGGCGACAAGCACGCTCGTTTTCCCCGCTGCCTCCAGTGTGCGGACGGCTTCGATCCCCTCGTCGAGTCCGTCGACCGCGCGGTCTGGGAGCTCCGTCTCGAAGTAGCGCGGGTTGCCGATGTGGACCCTCGCGCCGTCGACTGTCGCATGCACGCCCTTGCCGACGACAGCAGCGAACTCGCTGGCTGCCGGGAGTTCGAGCGAGCGATCCGTCGCGGCCTCGACGGTGGCCTCGGCGAGATGGTGTTCGGACCGCGACTGGACGGCCGCAGCGAGCGCCAGCAGTTCGTCGTCCGTCCGGTCGACAGCCCCGCGGGCGGTCACGTCAGTCAGCCGCGTGTTGCCCTCGGTGAGCGTCCCCGTTTTGTCGAAGGCGATGGCGTCGACGTCGCCGGCCGTCTCGATGTGTTCGCCGCCTTTGAACAGCACGCCCTGGCGTGCGCCTGCGGTAATCGCCGACAGCACGGCTGCAGGCGTCGAGATAATCACCGCACAGGGTGAGGCTGCGACCATCAGTGTCATCGCCCGATACACCGTCGAATCGAACGGCGAGTCCAACAGCACAAGCGGCAGCACAACCGCCAGCGCGGTCATCGCGAGTACGGCCAACACGTACGGCTGTTCGAAGCGATCGATCAGCTGCTGTGTGGGTGCCTGTTTGCTCTGGGCCTTCTCGACCATGTGGATCAGCCGCGAGATCGCCGACTCGTGGGCTTTCCGGGTGACACGAACTTCGAGGCTGCCCGTCTCGTTGATCGTCCCGCCGAACACCTCGTCGCCGGGGGCTTTCGCGACGGGCACCGACTCACCGGTCAGCGACGACTGGTCGATCTCGCTTTCGCCGGACTCGACAACGCCGTCCAGCGCCAGTCGGTCGCCCGGCCGGACAACGTACACGTCGCCGATCTCTACCTCCTCGATTGGGACGGTCACCTCGCGACCGTCGCGCAGCAGCTGAGCCGAGTCGGGCCGCATTTCGACAAGCGATTTGATCGCCGTTCTGGACCGGCCGATGGCGTACTCTTCGAGGACGGTCGCCAGCGAGAACAAAAACAGCAACATCGCACCCTCGAACGGCGCGCCGATCACCAGCGCGCCGACGGCTGCGAGCACCATCAGCAGATCGATCTCGACGGCCGGCTCCTGGATAGCATGGATACTCTCTTTGATTCCGTACCAGCTTCCGAAGACGTAGGCAGCCCCGTATGACCCCCAGACAACGGCTGGTGAGGCCCCAAGCCAGCTGCCGACCAGACCGCCGATCATTCCGACAAACGTAATGAGAACCGAGACAGCCTGGATCCGAAGCATCGATCGCTCTATGGGCGTCGACGACTGCCCGGAGAGCTCCTGTCGGTCGAAAGCTGCCGTCTCCATACGAGTGGGTTTTTACTATTGGAACA
>PWFE01000156.1 GCA_003554115.1 Haloferacaceae archaeon
AACGCCGGCTTTTACGAGGTGGTCGGTCCACTTGCTGGGCTCGGCGAGGGCGGGATCTTCCTGCTGGCGAACATCCTGTTTTGGACCGGCTGGATCAACTTCAACCTCGCGCTGTTCAACTGTATTCCGGCGTTCCCACTTGATGGGGGTCGGATTCTGCGGTCGGCCACCGAGTCGGTCGTCTCGCGGCTGCCGGTCGACTCCAAACCACAGTTGACGCGGGCGATTACGACCAGTATCGGGTTGTTGATGCTGATAAGCCTCATACTCATGGTGTTCGGTCCACAGTTGCTCGGATAACCACGCGCCGGGAAACTCCACAAGCCTTAGGCAACCACTCTCCTACCGTTTCGTATGGCAACTCTCTTCGAGCAGGCGGTTCGGGGCACACAGCTTGATCGGCCACCAGTGTGGATGATGCGACAGGCCGGTCGGTATCTTCCCGAGTACCGTGCGATCCGTGAGGAGTACTCCTTTCTTGAGGCGATCTCGACACCCGAGATCGCGACCGAAATCTCGCTGCAGCCCTACGAGCGGTTCAACCCAGACGGCGTCGTGATGTACTCGGATATTTTGACCGTTCTTGAACCGCTCGGCTTCGAGTACCATCTCGAATCCGGCGTCGGCCCGGTTGTCGAAAATCCCGTTGACACACCTGAGGACACCCACCGCCCGCGCGGCGATGTCCGCGAGGAGCTGTGGTATGTCGGCGAACTCATCGAGCGGCTGAACGGCGAACTCGATTCCGAGACTGCTGTGCTCGGCTTCGCGGGCGGCCCCTTTACGCTGGCTGCGTACGTCTGTGAGGGCCAATCCTCGCGGTCATTCATGCAGCTCCGTCGACTCCGGGCCGAACACCCCGCGGCCTTCGAGCGACTGCTGGATGCGTTCACGGACGTGCTTGTCGAGTACGTCGAGTATCAAGAGGACGCCGGAGCCGACGTACTCCAGCTGTTCGATACCTACGCCGGGCTGCTCTCGCCGGCCGACTACCGCGAGTTCATCGTCCCGCGCCACCAACGGATTCTGAACGCCATCGACATACCGACGATCATCTTCGCGCGCAACATGAGCGGGCATCTCGATCTGTTGGCCGACAGCGGCGCGGATGTGGTTGGTCTGGATTGGACGGTCGACATGGAGACCGCGAGAGCCGAACTCGGCGATACACCAGTACAGGGCAACCTCGATCCAGCCCTCCTATACGGCGAGCCCAGCGAAGTCAAAGCACGAACCAGAACAGTCATCGAGGCCGCTGGCGACCGTGGCCACATTCTGAATCTCGGCCACGGCGTCGACCGAAACACGCCGGTCGAAAACGTGGCGGCCTTTTTCGAAGCCGCCCACGAGTTCGCCGACTGAGTGGGATCTCGACCGAGTGACTGACGATTAGTCGCTGGTCGCTGCTGGCTCGTCGACCGTGTTGCGGAGCGTCCCGATTCCCTCGTAAGTGATTTCGATCTCATCACCGGGTTCGATCAGCCCGGGGTTCGCTGGACTGCCGAACGCGATGACGTCACCCGGCTGCAGTGTGAGTCGTCTGGAGAGAAACGAGACGATTTCGCGGGGCGTAAACAGCATCAACTCGGTGTTGGACTCCTGTCGCTTCTCGCCGTTGATCAGCGTCTGCATAGCAAGGCCGACCGGCTCTATGTCGGTCTCGATCCATGGCCCAAGCGGGCCTGAGCCAGTAAACGCCTTTCGAGCCGTTCGGCCGGGCTGATCGAGCGCGTCGACGTCGTTCATGATCGTATAGCCGCGGATGATGTCGTCGACATCGTCCTCGTCGACGTTTTCGCAGCGTTCGTCGACGACGGCCGCGAGTTCACCGGCGTATGTGAGTTCGCTCGTGAAAGACGGATACGGAATCGGGCGCTCTGGCGGGTGTGTCGACACGGGTGGCTTGATGAAGAAATCCGGCTCAGTCGGGCGTTCGTACGCCATCTGCTCGATTGTTGCCGCGTAGTTTCGGCCGACACAGTACATTGTTGTGGGCTCGACGGGTGCGAGCAGATCACCGTCGACCTCGTACTCCTCAGTCTCCGTGCTGAGCGTTCCATTCTCGTATGTTCCGCTAACAATCCCGTCTGTGGTGTGTGCACGAGCGAGTCGCATACCTACACAGGGTGACGCCGAGATAAGAAGACTCCCACTGCGGTGATGCCAGTGTGTACCGTCTCAGTCGGCTGTGGCTTCGCTGGATTCGCTCGATTCGCTTGATTCTGTCTCGGCCTCAGTCTCGGTCTCGGTTACAGCGTCCTCGTCTTCGACGGGACCGAGTGGCCCCTCAGCAATCTGGGTGCCCCACATGCCCGGATACTTTTCGACCCGAACGTCGCCCATCACCTTGGTCTGACACGACAGCCGCAGATCATAGTTCGGATGATGCGGCGGGACGATCAGTCGACCTTTTTCTCTGATTCCTTTCTCGCTAACTTCGCCGTCGACGGCGACTGCACAGGTGCCACAGGAAGCAAACCCCTGACAGTTGAACGTCTTGGATTTGCCGTTGTGCGGACTCACCCCGGCACGCTTGAGCACATTCCGCAGTGTTTCGCCCTCGGCGCACTCGATTTCTTGGCCGCGAAAGCTGACGGTAGGCATACCTTGGGATTTGTCGACAGCCGGCATAGTCCTGTCGTTGGCCGAACCCTTCGGACAACGAACCTATATATCTCGGCTACAACGTCCGTGTATGAAACAAACGCGACGGACGTATCTCGCCACGGCAAGCGCGCTGGCAGTCGGAACCGCCGGGATTGCGGGCTGTCTCGACAACGGTGAGGACGCCTCGGCAGCCGCAGACACCTCTCACGAGTGTGAAATAACCGAACGCGAGCCGGTCGACGAACTCGCACAACCTCGCCTCGGCCCTGACGAGCCAACAGCCACTGTCACCGTGTTTGAAGATTTCGGCTGTCCAAGCTGTCGAAATTTTGCACTCGGCGCTCTGGCCGACCTCAAAGCGGATTTCAGTGACGAGGTGGCGTTCGAACACTACGACTTTCCGATTCCGGCCAGCGACTGGTCCGAACCGATTGCAAACGCTGCCCGACTCATTCAGGACGAGTACGACGACGAGACGTTCTTCGAGTTCAACATCGCCACCTACGAGAACTTCGACGACCACAGCTGGCAGCTCATCGGTGATCTCGCAGAAGACGTTGGCGCAGACCCCTGTGCCGTCTTGAGCGATGCCGCCAACGAGACATACGCGCCGGTTCTCGATTCGAACTTCGAGGAGGGCCAACAGCGCGATATTCCCGGCACCCCCACGGTCTTCGTCGACGGCCAAGAAGTCGACGCCAGCTACGATGCGGTCGAAACTGCCATGGAAAACGCCGAGTAGCTACTCGCCGGTCGGCGTCGGAAACGCCCGCAGCGACCGCGGTGGCACGAGGAAGTTCCCCCGGCTCTCGGTGAAAATGTAGTTCAGAATGCCGTTGTTGAGCCGGTCTTGAACCGCCGTGCCGTCAGCTAGATCGCTCCCGTTCATCGCCTCCCGGACGGCCACGAACTGGCTGATTTCCTGCTGGAGGGTCGCGAAATGCAGACTTGCCCGGTCGTTGTCGGTTGATTCGACGTGTCGACGGAGCAGTAATACGTTGCCCTCCTCGTCGCGGTTCGCCCGGGCGGCCTTTGCAGTGTGACCGACGACCCCGCGTGTTTCGGCGGTCTCACGGATCTGCTCAATGATATCAGACGTAATGCCGTTATGATCACCGAGGTTCTCGCCAACGCCCTCGACAGCGTTTTCATCTGCAAGCAGCGGGCTGAACATGCGTGCGACCATCTCAGTATGGTCGTGATCCCTGAACCATTTATCAAGTGATTGCCTGATTGTTGAAACCTGCTTGGTTGTCCCACCAGCAAACGGCCCCTCGTCGATTGTGACGTACTCCTCGGTCGCCTGATTGCCGCTGAAGCCGGCTTTGAACCCCATAAACAGCGGCGACTCATCGGGCACGGGGCCGTCGTCCGGAATCCCGCTTACGTCGCCCTGCTTTTCGGCCGGCAGCCCGGGGCCGATAAAGCCAGTTCGGCGATCCGCGATGTCGAACACATCGCCCAACCGTGCCTCGACGTCGACCTCGTTGAGCGTCTCGCCGCCCTCGAACAGCGTCTCTTCGATGGCGAGCAGCGCGTCGACGCGATCCGACGCCAGATGCAACAGGGCGTCCTGTTCGTCGAGCGACTCGTTTTCAACGCTCCACAGCGACCGCGGAGCGGGCAGATCAATCGATTCGGCCAACGACTCGTCGAACCGCTCGAAGTACGCCGGCGAGTAGGCCAGATCGAAGACGATGCCACGGTTCGACCACTCGTAGGCGCGTTCGATGGTTTCGAGGGCCGTCTCAAGCGTCTCGCGGTCTCCGTCGGTCGGTAGGCCGTCGCCGTCGACCGCCTCGCCGGCGTACTCAAGATACAAAAACAGGTGATGCTCCGGCAGCACGACGTTGCCGTGGTCGTCGCGGCCCAGCGCGTCGTTCCAGGCGAACTGCTGGTCCGGAAGCGTTTGGTCGCCGCCCTGTGGAATCGGCTCGTCGCCGAACGCATCCAGACAACCCGAGAGCGCGCTCACGCCGCCGGCCGCAAGGGCGGCTTTGGCGAACGCACGCCGCGATAGATCTGACCCCGGTCGCTCCATGCTAACTGTAAGGCGTCGACCTCATTATGGCTTCTGATGAGCCGAACCTGTCAGAACCACCGCGCTCGTCAGTCTCTCTCGATGGCCTCGACGACCTCCGGAAGAACCCCAACGTCTGGACGGTAGTAGGTATGGTGATCCGGAATCGAATCAGTGACGTCGACCTCACTGAAGCCGTCGGCAAGCGTCGCTGAGCCGGCTCCCTGTTGGCCGAGCGCAGGTGGGTCGTCGAACAACTCGGCCAACACCGCGTCGTGTTCACTATAAAAGCTCGTGACAGAGCCGTCGAACTGCCCAATCGCCTCGCCGTAGCGGCCGTCTGCGGTGACGGTCTCAGCCTCGATTGCGGCTCCGAGCAACGACACCGAGTCGACGGCGTGGCCGTTGTCAGCCTCGGTGAGTACAGTAACAGTTTCGCAGGCGACTCGCGCGCCCAGCGAGTAGCCGATCAAATGAACGGCTCGACCGTCCTCGTCGGCCCACTCGAGGAGCCACTCAGCCAGCGGGCGGGCGTTTTTGTCGGCGTTGTCGATCACCGTCTCCCAGCGGCCCTCACCGTCCCAGCTAAAAGCGACCACCGGCGCAGACCGGAGTTCGCTAAGTTCGCGTTGGGTCGTTTCGGCCTGATTGCGTGCGGCGCTGTCGTCGGGACCCCAACCGTGAATAAAGACAAACAGCTCGTCTGTCTCGCCTAATTCCCAGTTTCCGTCCTGTGTGGCCTGTAGTTCATCGCTGTCGCTGAACCATCCGAGTTGGTCGCGGGTCGTGATCGCCGGAAACGACTCGTCGCTGCCAGCAGTCGACCACCGGCGATAGCCAACAATTCCCAGCCCGCCAACACCGACTGCTGTGGCTGTGGCGGCCAACAGGTGGCGTCTACGCCGACTCCTCGGTTGACTACTCTCGTCGATACTGACAGTACGAGCCAGATGGCAAAAATAGCCACGGGTCTACTCACTGCGTCGACGGTCAGTACGCAGTTACGGACTCAGCTTCCGCAGTCGACGCAGCGAGGGCAGGTGACTGCCGCCAATCTCGATGACGTGGAGTTTGTGTGCCAGCAGATACAGCCCGAGCGAGCCGAAAAACACCGCCGGTGTCAAAAACAGATGCCAAATGACCGAATCGCCAACCGTCACACCCAGCAGTGTCAACCCCTCGCCCGCACCCTCTAAAACGTAGAGCACTGACGGATGGACGACGTAGACGCCGACCGCGTAGATCCCCCACGATGGCAGCGACGTCTCGGCCGACAGCGTAGGCCACGACAGGAGGAATAAAAACAGCGAGAGCGTGACCAGCGCGGTGCCAATCGTGTAGCTCGGCGAGTAGACACCGTCAGCGAACGTGTTGCCGGTGAGGAGATACCCCAGTGCGTAGCGTTCGGCGAAATGGAAACCCACTGCAAGCACTGTCGCCGCTAGATAGCGTCGACGCTGCTTGCTTGTGGGATTCCAGTCGTAGTAATAGACTGCATAGCCGAGGCTCGTATAAAAGAAGCCGAAAAATAGCCCATCACGGATACGAAACGGGACGTCGACGAACATCGTATAGCTTGCACCCAGCAAGCCAATAAGGTGAAAGCCAATCGCAATCGGCAGAATGAACGCGGGCTTGTCGATTCGGACGAAGCCATAAATGAACGTGTAAGCGAAGATCAGGGCGGGCAGAAACCACAGAATCTCCGAGACGGAGGTGCCATAATAAAACAACTCGGCCGGATCGATGGCCTCCGAGACGAACGTCACGAGACTCCCGACAACGGAGTAACCCTCAGTTCGGGCCTGCACAGCTGTGCCGGCCAGAAACAACGGAAACGTCAGTATGAGGCCAAATACGTAGATCGAACTGATCGTCGCCACCCGGTTGAGATAGTACGCACCCGGATCGCTCTGGGCGAATTTGACCGCCAGAAAGTACCCCGAGGCCATAAAGAAAAACGGAACTGCAAATCGGGCTGCGGTCTCCAGAACGAAGTTCACCAGATTGCCGGCCGCAGAGACTCCTGCGAACGGATCTGTATGAATAATAACGACAAACACCATCGCAACAATACGCATCGAATCTATACTGTAGATCCGACCTGACATTGTCCCAGATTCGGTCACTCGAAGTAAATCGTTTTCCATCGTCCCGGCTCAACAGGCAGACAGCCTCCCGAGTCGACACGCCGGAGAGCCACCCAAAACCACAATCGGTATGAGGTCGAAAAGCGTATCAACGATATGGACAGACGGCAGTTTTTAGCCGCAACGACTGTGGGCCTGTCGGCCGCCGCGGCCGGCTGTGTTGAAGCCTTCGAGAATCTCGAAGGGGCGGAGTACGGCCGCGAGCCGCCGCTGGTCGACCCCCGACCCAACGCAATTTACTGGCCAACGCACACCGAACAGATGGTCCACGGCGAGGTCGCCGAAACAAGCGACGGGCTGGCGGTTCATCTGATGTACACCTTCCCGCACCGCTTTTGGCAGGTCAGATCGACCGACGACGGCTACGGCACAGAAAAGTTCCGGGTCGGCCCCGACGACGCGGTCCACATCATGGTCGGCGTCTGGGACGAACAGACTGAGGTCGTCTTGCCCGTCTCAAGTCTTGAAATCGCCATCACCGGCGGCAATGGCGTCGACGAGCGCGAAACCATCTACCCCATGCTGTCTCAGCGTATGGGCTTTCATTACGGCGACAACTACCACCTTGATGGCGACGATTCCTATTCGGTCGAAGTCACCGTCGGCGGCGTCGACGTCAACCGCTTCGGCGAGTTCGAGGGTCGCTTCGAGGAGGCCGAAACGGTTTCGATGGAACTCGAATACAGCGAAACCGAGCGCAACGATCTCGATTTCGAGCTGTACGAGGACCGCCAGGGCCAGCGTGGAGCTGTCGCCCCAATGGGAATGGAAGGCGAAAACGGCGAAATGGAGGAGATGGACCACGACGACATGGACCACGACGGCCATGATATGCACCACAGTATGCCGCTTGGCTTTGCTCATGATCTGGCCGAAGCTGGCGGCGAGCCGATGGGCGAGGCGGTGCTTGATGATATTCGGTTCCGGGCAGCCCTGTTCGACGACGAGCGGTTCGGCGACGAGCCGTATCTCGCCGTAACCGCCGCCACGCGGTACAATGACCTGATTATTCCCGAGATTGGACTGTCAGCACACGTCGGCTCGGCAGACGAAACAGTCGAAATCGAGGTCGTCCCAGAAGATATCGACGAGTTCGAACCCGAAGACGACGAAGACCCGCTCACTGATGCTCAGTCGCCAACCGAACCCCGTGAAATTCAGGTCGTCGACCCCGAATCAGCCGTACTCAGCGAGCAACTCCAAGCAGGGCTCGACCCCGAAATCGGGTTTCACTACGGCATCCCCGCCCCGGAACTCACCGGCGATGAGGACGTGACCGTCGACATCTCGACGCCAACCCAAGTCGTCCGCCACGAGGGCTACGAAACCGTCTTTTTCGACACCCAGCAGATCACTCTCGAATAGCGCGCCAAACTACGGCCCCGCTTGTTCAAGCCACAGACCTATTTTCGCCCGGTTCAAACTGCCGCGTATGCGACGAGCACTCAGCCAGACCCGCCTTCGCCTTGCGGTCGTTGTCTGGGCGGTGCTCGTCTCCCAAGTGTTGGTGTATCCGGGCCTTGACGGACTGCTCGTCGCACTCGGGGCGGCCGGCGAGATCCAAGCCGGCATGTGGTTTCTGCTCGCCGAGTTCGGAGCCTTCGTCGCCTTCGCGGTCGTCTGGGGGGCAGCCAGTGACGCGTTAGGTCGACGGACGCCCCTAGTGGTCGCCGGCGCGGTGGGTGGGGCAGTCAGCTACCTCGTTTTGACGCTGTTGCCAACGCTCGGCTTTGGATTCCACGGCGCGCTCGTCGTGCGTGCGGTGGGTGGGGCGTTCAGCATTGGCGCGTTTTCGCTGGCGATCACGATGCTGATGGATCTTTCGGGCGGCAACGGCCGCAACATGGGCGCGGCGGGTATCGCCATCGGGCTCGGGGCTGCACTCGGTTCTGTCCTTGGCGGCCAACTCTCGACGGTCGACCCCTTTGGACCGATCTATGCGGGCGCGGCGGTGCTGGCGGCTGGTGGGCTGCTGGCCGGGACGATCGACGAGACGGCCGCACCGACGGGATCCGACCCCACCCGTGGGTTCCGCGCCGCCGTCAGCACGCTTCGGGCGCGGCCATCGCTCGGCGTCCCCTATGCGTTCGGCTTCGTCGACCGACTCACCGCGGGCTTCTTCTCGCTCGTCGGCGTCTTTTATTTCGGCGAGGTGTTCGGTCTCGACGCTGCTGGCGTCGGCATCGCGCTGGCGATGTTCTTTCTGCCGTTCGCGTTGTTGCAGTATCCGCTTGGCTCGCTGTCTGACCGAATCGGGCGGTTCGTCCCGGTTGTCGGTGGCTCGATTGGCTACGGGCTGGCGATTGTCGGGGTCGGCCTCGCCTGGCGCGTCGAGGTGGCGATGGGGATGATGGCCGTCGTCGGCATCTCAGGGGCGTTTGTCGCGCCGGCGACGATGGCGCTGGTGACCGATCTGGTTGAGCCGGGCGAGCGCGGCGTGGCGATGGGTGGGTTCAACGTCTTCGGAAGCTTGGGCTTTCTATCTGGCTTCGTGATCGGCGGTGTGGTCGGCTCCACAACCGACTATCTGACGGCGTTTCTGGTTGTTGGAGGATTGGAGATCGCTATCGCGCTGCTCGCGCTGCCGGCGGTTCGTCGACTGGCGCGGGCCCAAGCTGATTCGGTGGTCGAACCGGCAGTTGAGTAATCAGTGGACGGGCTGGTCTTTGAGCCGATCGGCGAACTGCTCGCGGACTTTCTCGAGTTTTGGTGGGATGTGGAACGAACAGTACGCCTGGTTCGGGTTCTTTTCGTAGTAGTCCTGGTGTTTGGCTTCGGCCACATAAAACGTCTCCAGGCCTTCGAGTTCGGTGACGATCTCGTCGTCGTAAACGCCCTCGGCTTCGAGTTCCGCAATAAACGCCTCGGCCTGCTCGTGCTGCTCGTCGTCGTGGCTCAGAATAATCGACCGGTACTGCGTGCCGACGTCCGGTCCCTGGCGGTTGAGCTGGGTCGGATCGTGGACGGTAAAAAAGACCTCCAAGAGGTCGACGTAGCTCACCACGTCTGGATCGTACTCGATCTGGACGACCTCGGCGTGGCCGGTCTGGCCTGAGCAGACGGCTCGATAGCTCGGGTCCGGCGTTTCGCCGCCAGCATAGCCGGAGGTGACGCTGTCGACGCCGTTCAGTTCTTTAAATGGGGCTTCGATACACCAGAAACAGCCGCCGCCGAACGTCGCGTTTGCCGTGGACATACCCCCAGTACGGCCGCCAGCGGCTAAGACCCTGCGGAGTCGGTGATCAACATATCGGGTTTATATTCACTGTACAGACACGAACAGACGAATGACACCGAGACGAAGAGTTGCGCTCGCCGTCTTCCTCGTCGACTCCTCTCGCCGAAAGTAACCAGAGCAGGTAACCGACCCCTAACGACGATCAAACGCCGGATACCGCGTCAGCGACCGTTTCGCTGTCGACGACCAAGTTGTACGCCTCGTTGTCGTCGTTCCAAAGAACAAGGATGTTCTCGAACTCCAAAACGGCTCCGTACGGTGCGTCGGCCAAATCACGGTTGAGACCAGACTCCTTTGTGAGCACGGCGTAGTGGTCGACCTGCTGGCTGCCGTCGCCGATCAAAAACAGTGGATTGTCGCCCTCGCTCAGGTTGTGGCTGAGCTTGACCGCTAAGAGGTTGATGCGTTCGGTGACATGCTCGTCCATCGAAGCCATCGGGGCGTGGCGTTTTCGGGTTGCTCGGAACGGATACCGACGTTCGCCGTCTGTCCGCAGGAGGCTGTAGGCAAACTGGACGTCGACATTCACAAACGTTCCCGGCTCATGGGCGGGTTCGTCGCCTGATCGACCCTCATCAAGTCGACGCTGAAACGGTGGGACGGCGAGATCATCACGAACGTCGAACGACCACCCGCGGTCATCGGGGGCCTTGCCCTCCCAGAGTCGGAGCGTTGGCGCGTAAATCGTCACGTCGCTGTCTGGCGGCGCAACTTTGCGTTCAATCTCCCGGAGGCCGGTTGCGGTTTCGAGATCTGCGGGTTCGAGCGCGAGGATCGTCCCGTCGTCAGCAAGTAACTCAAGACTCTCGTCGACGACGGCCACTGGATCGTTGAGTTCGTTGAGCACGTTACCGAAACAGAGCAGATCAAACGTTTCGGTCGGTTCGTCGGCCAGATACGCCTCAATGGTGGTTTGGTTGATCGTCGACCGGAAGTTCTGGGCGGTCTCGTCCAGCATCTTTTCGAGCACGTCGGCGGAGGCACTCGGCTCAATAGCGTGGTATTCAACAAGCGCGGCCTCGGGATCGAACTCGGTTGTTTCGGGCGTGCCGTACAGATAATCGTGTAACCCGAGTGCGGGACCACCGGAGCCCGCACCGACATCCAGCACACGCAGGGTTCGATCCAGCAAGCCGCGTTCGGCCAGCGTATCGAGGACGTGGCCAACTGCGGCGTAGTAGTCTGGCAGATGGTAGATGGCGTAGCCGAGCGCGGCAGTCTCGTCGTAGTCAACCGGCGCGCCGGCGAAGTAGTCTTCTTTTAACTGGCTGATCGCCTCGCGGAGCTGGCGTCCCGACTCGCCGCGATGCCAGTTCGCGCCGTAGGCTCTGACTAACTGGTCTTCGAGCGCAAAACTGTAGGCATCTGGAAAGGCCGTAGGCTGCCAGTCTGTGTATTCGGCTGGTCCATCCGTAACGGGGACGAACGTGCCATCCTCGCGTTCGACGAGTCCCAGATCAAAGGCTTCCTCGCGAAGCGTCTGTTTAACAACCGCCGGGTGGGGTTGGCCCTCGATGTACTCACAAATTTCTTCGGGATCGATCGGTCGGACCTCCCGGAGATAGTTTGCGTTCGAGCGGACGGCCTCGCGGTCGATCACTGGAGTCGCTCCCGGCTCTCGGTATTGATGTTAGCCTGTGCTTGTTTATATAGGTCGACGAACGTCTCGTCGTCAGCGTTGGCAATCCGTTCGGCGGCCTCGGCGACTGCCTCCGCGCCCGCGAAGGTCGACTGAATCTCCGCGTAGACGCCAGCATCACCCTCTGTGACTGTAGTTGCCACGTCTTCAAGTTGTGCGGAGACGGGGGTAGCAAACTCCTCGCGGACCGAGTCGGCGGCCAACGCGTAGGCCAACACGGCGGGGTGGGCGCTGGCCTGGACGGTTTCCATCGCCTCGTCGTGTTCGTCGGTTGTCGTCTCGAAGACCGTGTTGCCAGCCTCGCGCATTGCCTCGCGGATTGATGTGAGCCGGGGTCCGTCCTTGGCAGTGACGACCGCAACATTGCCGGGCACTCGTGGCGGCGCGAACAGTGGGTGGAAGCTTGCGCGCTCGCAGTCGGGTGCGTGTTCGGCCATCGCCGCCAGTGGGTCAGCCATCACACCCGAAACATCGAAGATGGCCTCTGTGGCACACTCGGCGTAGGTTTCGACAGCCGCAGGAATAGCCGACATCGGGACAGCCAGACAAACGACATCAAATAACTCGTCAGTTGCTGGCGGGACGCGCCGGGCCTCGCGGGCGGCCGCGGCGTCGGCAGCCACCGCGGAATCAGCATCGCAAAACGCAACGTCGGCCGAAACGGTGTCGGCCACCCACCGACCCATTTCACCGGCTCCGACGACGAGTAACTTCATAATCGCTCTTTCGCTCGATGTCTCAAAAGGGGTTCGATGCCTCAGGCGATGGCGTCAAACCGGAGTGACTCACTCGGCACCGTTTCGCCTGTATGATCGATAATCGTCTCGAAATGCAGACGGATCGACTGAAGGTCGACCGGTTCGTCGAACTGGACGTCGAACAGCGCGGTTGGCTCGGTGATGTGACGGGCTTCGCCAGCCATGTCGACGGCACGCGCGCGGACGGCCTGCGAGCCCGTTCCACCCTCAACGACTTCGAAAAACTGTTCGAGTGCGCCGGCGCTGACGGCGGCGATGTTGCCGCCGGTGCAACTGACGCGAGCAGTGTACTTTTGGACGCCCTCGGGGCTGGCGTCGACGACGACGCGGACCCCACTGGCTCGATCTGCAGTGCTCATACGTATGTGTTCAGGCCGATCATCCTGTGGCTTTCGACTTTGCTGATCAGTTGCCGTCTTATTATACGAACTCACAGTGGACAGCCCTGTGCACAAATGCACAGCAACCGCTGTGTTATCACCATAACATGAAAAGAAAAGACACAGGGCTGGTTGTCCGGGTACCGATTCGCTGAGTGCCCTGTTTTGCACTCGGAAAACCGCCCCTACACCGAATTATGCTACCACAGGGGTTTTTTTGGGCGCGGTATATTCGGCGGGTTGGTAGTACTCACCACGGTGGGTCAGGTAGCCGTCTTCGCAGAGTCCGTCAAGAAAGGCGTCGACGATCAGATACGAGATCCGCACATCGAATCTGTAGTCTATCGCACGGCGGATGTATGTCTTGTGGACGGCGTCGTCAGCCGTTTTAATCTCGGTGAGGATCAGCTGCTCAATCCGGCAGTGTTCGGGCATCAATTACTGGTACAGACCGGGGCGAAATAAGTGTACTCTGATTCGAAATCGAGTGAACAACTGGCGATACATTTCAATCACTCAACAGCAAGTCAGCGGGAGTTGGATCACCCAACGGTAGTGGGTTGCCGAACGGCGTTAACGTGGTTGTGTAACATGTCGACCGATGAAATAACTCAGAGAGCGGTTTTATCAGGGTGCGGCGGCCCCATCGATTTATCATGTGAGCCGTCGTCGACCCCTATATGACAGCCACATTTGATTTCACGGGTCGAGTTGCAGTCGTCACCGGCAGTTGCGGCGCGCTCGGCAGTGCCGTCGTCGAGGAGTTCGTTGAAGCCGGAGCCAGCGTTGCCGCCTGTGATATAATCGACATCGACAGCGAGGACTCACAGCTTGACCCCCACGAGCGAGTGACCTTTTATCAGGCTGATTTCACCGACGAGGAGGCGGTCGAAGCAACAATCCAGCAAGTGCTCAACGAGTATAGCCGGATCGACTTTCTGTTAAATATTGCAGGTACGTGGCGCGGCGGCGAGCCACTCGAAGACACACCTGTGAGTCAGTTCGATATGCTGTTCGATGTTAACCTCAAAACCATGTTTTTGGCCTCGAAACACGCCCTACCCGAGTTACAGCAGACTGGCGGGGCAATCGTGAGTGTGTCCGCACGGTCGGGTCTTGAGGGCGGCGAGGGCGACGGGATCTACCGGTCGACGAAAGCCAGTGTGAAAATCCTGACCGAGACGATTGCCAAAGAGAACCTCGGGAGCGTGCGGGCCAACTGCGTGCTGCCGAGCGTACTGGATACGCCGATGAACCGCGAGATGATGAGCCCCTCCGACGAGTGGGTCGAGCCCTCGGAGGTCGCTCGCGTCATGCAGTTCCTCTGTTCGGATGCCGCTGAGGTCACCAGTGGCGCGGCGGTGCCCGTCTACGGCGAGGCCTAAAGAAAACGCAGTCTCGTGGTTCAGAAGAACGTCGACTGCAGGAACTCGTAGTACTCGATAACGGCGAGCGCGAGCGTAATTAGCAACACTGGCGGAACGAAATACCGGACCGTTGCAAGCCAGAAGCCACCGAACCAACTGGCAGAGCGACCTTTTTGAATCTCCTCGCGCGCGTCGCTTGCATACACCCACCCGATGAACAGCGACATCAGCAGTCCACCGAGAATCAGCAGGATGTTGTTGGCGAACAGGTCGTAGGCATCGAGATAGTTCAGATCGAGCGCGGTTGGGATACCCAGCACGAAGATGACGACCGCAAGCCCAATCGAGGCAGGTGCGCGCTCGATGTCGAAGCGGTCGACCACGAACGAGACGACTACCTCGAAAATGCTGAACGCACTCGACAGTGCGGCCAAAAGCAGCATGAAGAAGAACACCGCGCCGATGAGATTCCCGGCCGGGAGTTCAGCGAACGCACCAGCGAGACTGATGAAAATCGCTCCTGCACCGCCGTCACCAGGTGTGATGCCCTGGGTAAAGAGGAACGGAAACACCACGAGACCGGCCAGAATTGCAATCGCCGTATCAATACCGACAATCAAGCCCGTATCAGACAACAGGTTGCGATCTTCGCCGATATATGAAGCGTAGGTGACCATCACACCCATTCCCAGCGAAAGGGTGAAAAACGCCTGGCCCGCCGCTGCGGGCAGCACCTCGACAGCGTCCGCAAGCAGCGTCGACGTATCTGGATACAGATAGTACTGGTAGGCTTCGGTTGCACCGCTGAGTGTCGAGCCGTAGATTGCCAAGCCAACGAGCAGGATAATCACGCTAGGGACCATCACTGTTGCTGCCCTTTCAAGGCCATTTCGCACACCGAGTGCGACAATGCCGGCGACAAGAGCCATAAACAACGCGTGGAACGCGATTGCGCCGGTTCCAGAGGCCGTCTCCACGAAGAATACCTCAGCGTCTCCACCAGCACTGTAGCCGCCCGAGAGCCCCGCAATCAGGTACTGGATCACCCAGCCACCAACGACACTATAGTATGACAGAATAATGAACCCTGCAAGCGCACCGACAGCACCGGCAATTTTCCACTGGGAGTGGTTGAGTTCGGTGAACGCACCGATTGGATTACGGTTCGAGCGTCGACCGATGACGAACTCGACGAGCAGTACCGGAATACCGATCAACAAGACGAGGGCAAGATACACCACGAGAAACGCCGCCCCGCCGGATTCACCCGTCAGGAATGGAAACCGCCAGATGTTCCCGAGTCCCACTGCGCTGCCGACAGCGGCGAGAATGAATCCTATGCGTGTTGCCCACGTTGCTCGAACATCCATATGGCGACCTAGTAGTTCAGGTATATAATAATTCGCGAAACAACTATGTATCGATAGAGCTGAACAGTTGGGCGAAAATTCAACTACGATGATGTTTTTCAGCAACGTTTACATAGGCGACTAGAGTCATATATGCCAGAGAATGAGTCGGATTACCGACGAGTTTCGCATCCTCCACGTCGACGACGACCCGGCGCTGGTAGCGCTCTCTGCGGAGTTGCTGCCACAGGCCGAGAGTCGACTGACTGTCGAAACCATGACTGATCCGACCGAAGCGGCCGCAGCTATCGCCGAGACGAGGTACGATGCGGTTGTAACGGATTATTTGATGCCGGAGCTAAGCGGGCTGGAGTTGCTCGAAAAGATTCGTGAGACCTGCGAGCTGCCGGTGATTATTTTCACCGGAGAGGGTCGAGAAGATGTCGCCAGTGAAGCACTGACGCTCGGTGCGAACCGGTATCTGCAGAAGGGCGGTGATCCGTCGACACAGTACGACGTACTGGCCGATGCGCTCGTCCACGAAATCGAACACGCGCGGGCGAAAACCAGCCTCCAGCAGTATGCCACCGCCGTCGAATCCTCGGACGATTCGATCTACATGCTGGATACCGATGGTGCGTACGTGTTTGCGAACGCCGAACATCTCTCACGACTGGCGGCCGACGGCAAGATCGGAGCCGTCGACGAAACCGAGGTAGTGGGCCGGCAGTACAGTGCGATCCACACTGATCGTGACAACGACCACATTACCGACACACTGCAGACCGCACTTGAGCGCGGCGAGGCGATCACCGAGGAGTACGGCTTTGAGACCGAAGACAGCTGGTCGTACCGAACCTACAGCCCCGTGTTCGACCCCGAAAGCGACGATCCGCTCGGTGTCGTGGTGATCTCGAAAGACATCACCCAGCGCAAGCGGATGGAGGACCACGAGGCGTTTCTGCATTCGTTGTTGCGCCACGATGTCAAAAACAAGGTCCATGCCGCCCATGGCTATCTCGAGTTGGCCGAAGAGCATGCGATCCCGACCGACGCAGCCGAGTACCTCTCGACAGCAAGTCGACTGCTCGATGACAGCATGGAACTCATCGAGAAGGTCGGCACGCTCACAGAGCTAACACAACAAGACCCCGAACCGTGGGAGCTACACACGGTCGTCTCATCGGTCGTCGACAGCTATCGCTCGCGGGCCGAATCGGCCGGCATCGAACTCAGCTACGACGGCTGTGAGGGACAGGTGCTGGGTGGCCCGCTGCTGGAGGCGCTGTTTGGCAACCTCGTCGAGAACGCACTACGGCACGCGAACGCCGAGACCATCACCGTCGACTGCTGGCGTGACGATGAGATGTACGTTGTCACCGTCGAAGACGACGGCGACGGTCTGGCAGCTGAGTCGACGGAGTCGGTGTTTCAAGAGGGTGTCTCGGCGGGCGAGACGGCCGGAACGGGACTCGGGCTGTATCTCGTCGGTGAGATTATCGAAAGCTACGGCGGCAGCATCTCGCTCGACGAAGACAACGGTTTGCGTGTCACAGTTCGTCTGCAGGCTGTATAAACTGGCTATACGCGACCGGTCGACGGCCTCTCAGCGGGCTATTTTCGTCGAATACCCAACAGGTTCTGTTGGTCGATGGTCACGTCTACTGTTGCGGAACCCTTTTGATGCCGCTGGTAGTCGATTAGAACCAATGACTGGTGGTCCGCAATGACGATGGACGACCGCATCGAGGAGCTTCGCGAAAAGCGGACCGAAGCCGCCAGAGGCGGCGGCGAAGACCGCATCGCCAAGCAACACGACAAGGGCAAGATGACCGCCCGAGAGCGAATCGACTACTTCCTCGATGAGGGAACGTTCCACGAGTTCGATCAGTTCCGAACCCACCGGAACCACACGTTCGGCATGGAAGAACAACAGCTGTTGACCGACGGCGTGGTGACGGGCTACGGCGAGGTCAACGGTCGGACTGTGTTCGTGTTTGCCCACGATTTCACTGTCTTCGGCGGCTCGCTCGGCGAGGTGTTTGCCGAAAAAATCTGTAAGGTCATGGACAAGGCCATGGAGGTTGGTGCACCTGTCGTCGGACTCAACGATTCGGCTGGCGCGCGAATTCAAGAGGGGGTCGGCTCGCTCGGTGGCTTCGGCGAGATCTTCCAGCGCAACGTCGACGCCAGCGGCGTCGTCCCCCAAATTTCGGGGATTTTCGGTCCGTGTGCGGGCGGCGCGGTGTACTCACCGGCGATCACGGATTTCGTCTTCATGGTCAAAGAGACGAGCCACATGTTCATCACGGGGCCGGATGTCGTCGAGACCGTCACGGGCGAAGAGGTGAGTTTCGACGAACTCGGCGGGGCTGTGACCCATGCTTCGACATCGGGGTCGGCGCATTTCGCGGTCGACGACGAAAAACAGGCGCTCGATGAGATCGCCCTCTTGCTCTCGTATCTTCCCCAAAACAACGTCGAGGACCCGCCACGCATGGATCCCTGGGATGACCCCAACCGACGAACCGACGAGTTGGCAAACATCGTTCCAAAGGCTCCGAAAAAGCCGTACGACGCGACGAACGTGATCGACGAGATCGTCGACGAGAGCTCGTTTTTCGAGGTCCACGAGAGCTTTGCCAAAAACCTCGTCGTCGGCTTCGGGCGTCTGGACGGCCACTCGATCGGCGTCGTCGCCAACCAGCCGCGCGTGAACGCCGGCACACTCGACATCGAATCTTCCGAGAAGGGCGCACGATTCGTCCGCTTTTGTGATGCGTTCAACATCCCCATTCTCACGCTTGAAGACGTCCCCGGGTTTATGCCTGGTACAGATCAAGAACACGGCGGCATTATTCGGCACGGCGCGAAACTGCTGTACGCCTACGCGGAGGCGACCGTTCCGCTGCTGACGGTCATTACGCGAAAGGCGTACGGCGGTGCCTACTGTGTGATGGCCTCAAAACACATCGGCGGCGATGTGAACTACGCCTGGCCGACGGCTGAAATCGCGGTGATGGGTCCGAAAGGCGCGGTCAACATTCTGTACCGCAGAGAGTTGGCCGAAGCCGACGACCCTGAAGCCCGTCGACAGGAACTCATTGATGAGTACCGCGAGGAGTTCGCCAACCCCTACACGGCGGCGGATCGCGGCTTTATTGACGACGTGATCGAACCCGGCGAGACGCGAGCGCGATTGATCGACGACCTGGAGATGCTGCTGTCGAAACGCGAGGAGAAACCGTCGAAGAAACACGGTAACATCCCGATCTAATGGCCACCATCGAAGACTCACAGTCGGACGACGACGCGGCAGCAGCGACGGATCCCGCCGACGACAGCACGCAGGGCCTCGACGACGAACGACCGACTGTGTCTCCGAGCGACCTTTCGGGACTCGCGGTGGCTGACGACCACGAGGCGGCGGCCATCGCGGCAGCTATCGCGGCCCACCTGCGGGATCGACAGGCCGCCGCGGCTGCGGCAGCCGCAGCTGCGGACGACGAGGCCGAGAGCAGACGGAGTTGGGCGTTCGCGGGGCGGCTCGAAGCGATCGGCGAGACGGCGGGTCGACCGCCGAACAACACACCGAAAAACGCGTGGTCGGCCGCCAGTCGCGCCGACCGATTTTAACCGCTCACTCGAGTGATCCCAGACGGCTGTACTGGACGAGTAGTTGGGGAACAACAGCCCCGAGAACAACGACGACTACAACACTACTCGCCAGCCCAAGAGTAGTCGTATCGGAGAGTACAGACAGCAACGCCACTGCACACAAAATGAACAGACCGACGGTTTTGCTATCGGTGGTTGCCAGTCCGCCACGTATCATACTAATCCCAAATAAGAGTAACAGCAGCGCGAGTAGTCCAACGCTGACCGCAATGAACCCCGAAATGAACAGTCCTACCGAATCGGTTGCAAGGCTAATTGCGAATCCGCCAACTATCAGCAGGAATGTCAGGCCAGTAGCGATGATCGCTGTTTTTCTATCCAATTGTTTGCGCTGGTTCCCACAATCCTGTGGCGACGCCATACCCTGTAATTGAGCTCACGATTTTAAAAAGGGGCTTGGTCGACCGATCTCAGAACTTGTACTCGTCGTCTCCGTCGTCGACTGGTGGCTGCTGGAAGGAGATGCTACGTGTGACGATTGCAGGACCGATGAACGCGAGACCGACGAACGCGCCGAGTTGGACGCCGAACCCGAAGTCGGTCAGCGCGCCCACGAAAAAGTAGCAGGTCGCACCCAACACGATTGCAGTCCACTGTATCTGTTTGGCTGATAGCTCCATACCCGAGCCCATGAGTCGACGTATGTGACTGTTGTGATCGTCGACAGGGTCGGTCGGTATGCGGCCATTAACTATCAGTATTCGTGATGAGATGGCCCGCTTCGGGCATCCGGGACCGATAGAATGAGGTGGCCGATGAGCAAATAGAGCCGTATGTTCAGCAAGGTTCTGGTCGCCAACCGCGGCGAGATCGCGGTTCGCGTCATGCGCGCCTGCGAGGAGTTGGGTGTCAGGACGGTCGCGGTCTACAGCGAGGCCGACAAACATTCGGGCCACGTCCGGCAGGCCGACGAGGCCTACAACATCGGCCCCGCCCGTGCGGCCGACTCGTATTTGGATCACGAGGCTGTCCTCGATGCCGCACAAAAAGCCGGCGCGGACGCGATCCACCCCGGCTACGGCTTTCTGGCCGAAAACGCCACCTTCGCCGCCAAAGTCGAAAAGAGCCCATTCACGTGGATCGGCCCCTCCGCCGAAGCCATGGAGTCACTCGGTGAGAAAACCAAAGCCCGCGCGCTCATGCAAGAAGCTGACGTCCCCGTGGTCCCCGGTACGACAGAACCGGTCGAATCGGTCGACGAGATCACCGCAATTGCCGAAGAGTACGGCTACCCCGTCGCCATCAAAGCAGAGGGTGGCGGTGGCGGCAAGGGGCTCAAAGTCGTCAGCAGCGAAGACGAGGTCGCCTCACAGTTCGAGACCGCCCAGCGTGAGGGCGAAGCCTACTTCGACAACGACTCAGTGTATGTCGAAAAGTATCTCGAAGCCCCGCGCCACATCGAAGTCCAGATTATCGCAGACCACCACGGCAACGTCCGGCATCTCGGCGAGCGTGACTGCTCGCTGCAGCGTCGACACCAGAAAGTCATCGAGGAGGCCCCCTCCCCGGCGCTCGACGACGACCTCCGCGAACAGATCGGCGAAGCCGCAAAGCGGGGCGTCGAGGCCGCCGACTACACCAACGCAGGAACAGTAGAATTCCTCGTCGAGGACGGCAACTTCTACTTTATGGAGGTCAATACCCGGATTCAGGTCGAACACACCGTCACCGAACAGATCACGGGCCTCGACATCGTCAAATGGCAGCTTCGAGTCGCAGCGGGCGAGGAACTTAGCTTCTCGCAGGACGACGTCGAGTTCGAGGGCCACTCGATGGAGTTTCGGATCAACGCCGAAAACGCCGCCGAGAACTTCGAGCCCGCGACCGGAACACTCGAAACGTACGACCCAGCCGGCGGAATCGGGGTGCGGGTCGACGACGCTATCCGACAGGGCGATTCGGTTGGTGGGGATTACGATTCGATGATCGCCAAACTGATCGTCACTGCCAGCGACCGCGAGGAGTGTCTCACGCGCTCCGAACGCGCGCTCGCCGAGTACGAGATTGAGGGCTTCCATACGATCATCCCGTTCCATCGCCTGATGTTGACCGACGAGGCGTTCAGTGCGGGCGAACACACCACCAACTATCTCGACGAAGTGTTGGACCACAGCCGAATCGAGGAGGCCGTCGCCCAGTGGGGGCCGACGGACGACGGCAGTGAGAGCGACGCAGACGAAGAGTCGACCGAACGCGACTTTACGGTCGAAGTCAACGGCAAGCGGTTCGACGTCTCGCTCGAAGAACACAGCGCGGCCCCAATTGCCGTCGAGTCGACAGGCAACCCTAGCAGCAGTGGGATGCAGCGACCACCGCAGGCCCAAAGCGACGACGACGAGAGTGGCGCAGCCGTCGAGGGCGGCGACACCGTCACCGCCGAGATGCAGGGGACGATTCTGTCGGTCGAAGTCGAAGCCGGCGACGAGGTCTCACCGGATGATGTAGTCTGCGTTCTTGAAGCGATGAAGATGGAAAACGACGTGGTCACCGAGCGTGGCGGCACAGTGACACAGGTGATGGTCGGCGAGGGCGACAGCGTCGACATGGGCGACGTGCTGGTTGTCTTGGAGTAGTCACACCCTACTCGCAGCAACTGTTTTTCAGGCTGGCCGCAAAACGCCCGCTATGGCCACGATCAAAGACAGCGTCCACGATCACATCGAAATCGAGGGCGTCGCCGAGGCGCTGCTGGATACTCCGACCGTCCAGCGGCTTCGGCACATCAAACAGCTGGGAACGGTCCAACTCGTCTATCCGTCGGCGAACCACACCCGCTTCGAGCACAGCCTCGGCGTCTACCATCTGGCCGACCGCGCGCTCGCCGAGTTGGGTATCGAGGGCCGCCAAGCCGAGCGCGTCCGGGCGGCCGCGCTGCTCCATGACGTGGGCCACGGCCCGTTTAGTCACAACATCGAGGATCTCACCGCACGCCATACAGGCAAATACCACGACGACGTCGACGAACTCCTCGCGGAGGGTGAGGTCGGTGAGGTACTCCGCGCCCATGATCTCGATCCCGCCCATATCGCAGGGCTCGTCGCGGGTGAGGGCCAATTCGGCCAACTCGTCTCGGGCGAACTCGATGTCGACCGGATGGACTACCTCGTTCGGGATGCCCACCACACCGGCGTTCCCTACGGCACCATCGACACCGAGCGGCTGGTTCGAGAGTTGACCTTTGTCGACGGCCAACTCGTCTTGGATGAAGGAAACGTCCAGACCGCCGAGAGCCTCCTGCTTGCACGTGCGTTGATGAATCCGACCGTTTATATGCATCCCGTCGCCCGAATCAGTAAAGCGATGTTGCGGCGGGCCAGCGAGCGACTGCTCGAAGCGACCGACATCGACGCCCACGAACTTCGCCGCATGGACGACCACGACCTGCTGGTCACGCTGCGACAGACACCCGCCACTGAAGGATTCGCCGACCGCTACGGTAGTCGGCGACTACTTAAAAAGGCCGTCTGGGCCGAACTCCAAGACGTTCCTGAGTCGTTGCTTGCAGCCGGCCACGACGAGATACGCGATATCGAGTCGACGATTGCCGAGCGCGCCGAACTCCCAGTCAGCGACGTAATCGTCGAGATTCCCGACGAGCCGACGATACGCGAATCGACCAGCCGCGTGATCGTCGGCGGCGAGATCCGGAAACTAGGCGATCAGTCGCCGTTAGTCAGTGCCTTGCGGACCGCCCAGCAGGGCCAGTGGCGACTCGGTGTGTATACTCGCAGTGAAGCCACCGAGCGGGTCGGTCGACTTGCTGTTGAGGAACTCGGGCTTGATCTCTCGGAGGGGTTGATCCAAGAAACACGCGGGCTGTACGCCCGACTTGAGGACTTCGAGTAGCCAAGTTTGTGTCGGCCTCGGTTCGAGGCTTTCAAGCCTGCGGCGACGAACCCACGGGTATGAACGTAGAGGGGACTATTCTCGTCGGTTCCGACTTCGAGCCGGTTGCGGGTCGAGTCGTCGTCGAAGATGGCGAGATCACAGCCATCGAAGAAACCGACACCGGCTCAGATTCTATTGTGCTGCCGGCGTTTGTGAATGCGCATACGCATATCGGTGATTCAATCGCCAAGGAGGCCGGCGGCGGACTCTCGCTGGACGAGTTGGTCGCCCCACCTGACGGGCTTAAACACCGCCTACTGCGCAGTACCGACCGTAAAACAAAGGTCGACGCGATGAGCCGGACGCTTCAACTCATGGAGTCGACGGGAACGGCCAGCTTCTTAGAGTTCCGCGAGGGCGGCGTCGACGGCGTTGAGATGCTTCGAGAGGCACTTGTGCGTCGAGAAATCGAGCCCGTTATTTTGGGACGGGAAACCGAAGCCGCCATGGAAGCCGGCGACGGCTTCGGAGCCTCCGGCGCGCGGGATGGCGATTTCGACCAGCTTCGCAATGCGACTCGGCGGGCCGGCAAGCTGTTCGGTATTCATGCCGGCGAGCGCGACGCCAGCGACATCCATCCAGCGTTGGATCTCGATCCGGACTTTCTGGTTCATCTGGTTCACGCCAAACCACTGCATCTCGAACGGATCGAAGACAGCGGGACCCCAGCAATCGTCTGTCCGCGCTCGAATCTCGTGACGAACGTTGGGGTGCCACCAGTTCGTGAACTCACCGAACGAACAACCGTCGCGCTTGGAACGGACAACGTGATGACCAACAGCCCCTCGATGTTCCGCGAAATGGAGTTTGCGGCGAAACTCACCGATCTGCCCGCGTCGACAATTCTCCGGATGGCAACGCTGAACGGAGCAAAGATTGCCGGGCTGAACTGCGGTGTCATCGAGGAGGGCCGCGACGCCAAGCTACTCGTGCTTGACGGCGACTCTGATAATCTCTCGTATGCCAAGGATATCGTCCGAGCCGTGGTCCGGCGGGCCGGCCACGCTGATATCAAACGCGTCCATCTCTGAGTTCTTCTCCATCAGTACGGTCGACAGTCGATAAAATTGTCAGAATAATTTTATGACTGGCTCCCCGTGGTGAGTGTATGGCACAACGGACGACAGCCGACGAGCGACACTCACGACAGGAGTTGGCCACCTACTTCCAGACACTGGCGGATGCCTTTAGGAGCGACGCCGAGTCAATCAGCGTGCCCGTCGGCAACAAAACTGTCAGACTCTCGCCACCAGAGGAGGTTAGCGTCTCGGTCGACGTTGTCGAACGCTCCTCGCGGCTTCGTGGCGACCACGAACAGCTCGAAATCGAAGTCTCGTGGAAACCCTGAGAGGGTCGCGGTCCGAGGTATCGCGTCTCACGGGGGGTTTATCCGGCTGGGGCTATACAGTACAGATGCAATGGCGAAAGGAACCGTTGATTTCTTCAACGACACTGGCGGCTACGGATTTATTGACACGGACGATGCTGACGACGACGTCTTCTTCCACATGGAAGACGTTGGCGGCCCGGACCTCGAAGAGGGTCAGGACGTCGAGTTCGACATCGAACAATCCCCGAAGGGTCCACGAGCGGCCAACGTCGAACGCCTGTAAGGCGTTCGCCCACTGTGCAGTAACGACGCGTCGCGGTATCGACGCAGATCCGTTTTGCGGATTTTTAGGCTCTGAGCGACAGGGCTGTATGCTCCCGAGACACTCCCGAGGAGTGACGACTCACCCCTGCTGAATTAGAGTAATGGGCCTCGGCGGTCGACCTACTGGTATGGTCTTGGCTGCTTTTGTTGCCGAGAGTCGCCCTCCAATGATCGCTACAACATCTATACGCTGGACTGCTCGCCGATGATCCGACTGTTCGATATGCTGTTTCGAGTAATCGGCCGCTTGGTACTGGTTTCGCTCGTCATTATCGGGCTCGTCGCAACCGGCGGCTTCGTCGGGATTGGCCCACTGGCCGACGAGTTGAGCGAGACCAACCCTGCCTCGGATGTCTCAGTCGACGGGCTGTCGAACCCGCTGACTGACTCGCCGACAGAGACCAACGAAACCGTCGAACAGAATGCCAGCGCGGTCGACGAAGCCGAAACCGAACAACAGATCCACGAAGCGATCAACGACGAACGAACCGCCGAAGGCATCGACCCGCTTGAAGACGACGAGGATCTCCGCACGGTCGCCCGTGGTCATAGTGCGGATATGATCGACCAAGAGTACGTTGGCCACGAGAGCCCTGACGGTGTGACCCCGGCCGACCGTCTGGATGACGCTGGCTGTTCGGCCGGCGGCGAAAACGTCGCCCAATCGTGGGCTGGCCAACCAGTCGACGTCGACGGCGAGACCATCGTTGCCGACGACGAAGCCGAACTCGCAGAGCACCTGGTCGAACGCTGGATGGACTCACCGGGCCACCGCGAGAACGTGCTGCGAGAATCGTTCGCCCAAAGCGGGGTTGGAGTCGTCGTCACCGAGGACAATCGAGTGTATGCAACCCAGAAGTTCTGTGCTGGCTCGGCAGCCGGCGGAATCAGTCTCCCGCTCCGGTAGTCTCAAAACCTTCACGGACAACAATGGGAGTATGAGCGCGGATCAAACACAGCGGGCCACCCGGTGTCTCGTCGCGAAAGTCGGCCTTGACGGCCATGATCGAGGCGCCCACGTCATCGCCCGTGCGTTCCGGGATGCGGGCTTTGAGGTCATCTACTCAGGGCTCCATCGCGCACCCGACGAAATCGTCCAGGCCGCAGTCCAGGAAGACGTCGACGTGTTGGGGATCTCGATTCTGTCGGGTGCGCACAACACGTTGGTCCCTAAAGTTATTGAGGGCCTACAGTCGTACGACGCCTTCGAGGACACCCTGATCGTGGTAGGTGGTATCATTCCCGACGAAGATACAGCCGAACTCAAGGAGTTAGGTGTCGCCGAGGTTTTCGGCCCCGGCACATCGATCTCCGAGACTGTTGAGTTCGTCCGCGAGCACGCAGGCCCCGAGTAACGATGTCGGAGACGCAGCTGTCGACCGAGAACGCCGATCTGTACGAAGGGATTCTTGCGGGCGACCACAGCGCGCTGGCTCGCGCGATCACGAATATCGAAAACCGCACGCCGGGGTCCCGCGCGCTGCTGTCAGCACTGTACGAACACACTGGCTCGGCCACCGTCCTCGGTGTGACCGGCTCTCCGGGAGCCGGCAAGTCGACGCTGGTCGACAAACTCGTCCGGCAGTACCGGAACAACGGCGAGACGGTCGGCGTGATCGCGGTCGACCCTTCTTCGCCGTACACCGGCGGGTCGGTGCTTGGCGACCGAATCCGCATGAACTCGACGGCGGGCGATATGGACGTGTTCGTTCGTTCGATGAGCGCGCGCGGCCGACTTGGGGGGTTGTCGATGGCGACCGCCGACGCCGTCAAAGCCCTCGATGCGTTCGGGAAAGACCGGATCATCGTCGAAACCGTCGGCGCAGGCCAAAACGAGGTCGACATCGTCGAAACCGCCGAGACGGTTGTCGTCGTTGTCCAACCCGGCTCTGGCGACGACGTGCAACTCCTGAAAGCAGGTATTCTCGAAATTGGCGATATCTTTGTCGTCAACAAGGCAGATATGGACGAAGCCGCCGGCACGGTCGCCGAACTCGAAGCGATGGTGCATATGGATAACTCACCGACTGCAGGCCTTTCGACCGGCCACCACACAGGTGATGCTTCGGGCTCAGCCAAAAGCGAGAAGCCAAGCGACGATGAAGGCGGCTGGACGCCACCCGTGATTCAGACTGTTGGGACAACGGGCGTCGGTGTCGACGAACTCCGGGCGGCTGTGGATGCCCACCGCGAGCACCTCATCGACTCTGGCGAGCGTGAGGCACGCCGACAAACGCGGGCTGAAACTGAGATCAGACGGCTGTTGCGGAGCGATCTCGCCACGTTGGCCGAGCGCGCAGCCGAACGCCGGGGTGGCATTGACGCGCTTGCGGCGGCCGTTGTTCGGGGCGAACGCGACCCCTACAACGTCGTCGACGAACTCGCCGATCCTCTCAAAAACGCAGTCAGCGAGAGGCTCGAAACGGACGACTGGACGGTCGACGGCGAGTAGGGAGTGTATACCACAAGGTAGGACGTTTATAACACCGGTACAGAGTGGGTACCACCGAGAACCCGTTATAGGGCTAGGGTAGCGATCTCATTGCCGTAGACGACAGCCGCTGGCCAAACGTAGTAGAGAATCGCCGCAAACACAGCGATCTCGGCGGCTGTCACGAGCACAGTCACCAGATCGGCCTTGCTTGATGAAACTGGAATGCCAATCGGTAAGTTATACTCCTCGCTGAGGAAGGGATACCACAGCGCGATCCCCCGGGTACTACCGACGACATCGAGAATGTAGTGGGTCGCCACCCCGATCCAGACGTACTGGAGGTTGCCGAAGTAGATCGGCCAGACAACGAAAATCGCCAGCATTGGCAGATTGTGGAACGTTTTGCGGTGTTTACCGAAGGCGGTGTCGACGTCGGGCATCAGCGCGCCGAGAGTGACCGGCACAGAGAGTTTGACGATCATCTCGGCGGTTGCCAGATCCCACGTCGGCTGTAACCCTGCACCAAGCCCGATACTCAGCAACACCGCGTTCAGCACGTGGCCCCGTTTGTTCATCGAGTAGTGAATATTCGCCGGGCTATGTGTATGTTTCCGACCACGCTTTCCGGCAGTCATCGTGTCGGCTCTCGTCGGCGCACCGACTTCCGTCGACTTCGGACTGTGAGAATGACGCCACACAGC
>PWFE01000148.1 GCA_003554115.1 Haloferacaceae archaeon
AAGTTGATTTCTTCAACGACACTGGCGGCTACGGTTTCATTTCGACGGACGATTCTGACGACGATGTATTCTTCCACATGGAAGATGTCGGCGGCGAGGATCTGACTGAGGGCGAGGAGATTGAGTTCGATATCGAACAGTCTCCAAAAGGCCCACGAGCGAGTAACGTCGTTCGCACGAACTAATCCGACTACTGCGTGTCGACCTCGGTCGACACCTCACAGTTTCATTTTCAACACACAAGAACAACCGGCGAGCGCTGCGGCAGCGTAGTACGCAACCC
This sequence comes from Haloferacaceae archaeon, assembly GCA_003554115.1. Next base: position 284 of record PWFE01000148.1, read on the forward strand.
AGACAGAGGGGCTACTGAGTAACGATGGCGTCTTCGTACGTTGCGACCGCCGAGAGAATCTCTTCGCGGTGGGGCTCCGAGACATCGTTCTGCGTGAGCGCGCGTGATAAGTATGAGACGACGAGATCAAAATCCTGTTTGGTGATATTGAGACCCGCGTGGGCAGCACGCATATCGCGTCCTGAGTAGTCGCTCGGACCGCCAGTGACCATGCTGAGAAACGCGGTTTGGTGGTCTCTGAGCGCATCCATGTTTGTGTCGTCGAAGTACCCCTGTAGTTGATGGTCGTAGTAGACCATCTGATAGAAATCTTGGACAACAGAACGGAGTGCCTCTTGTCCACCAATCGCAGTATACAGCGAATCTGTCACGGATTGTTGGTGTCGCTCAACGAGCCTATAGCTATGGGTTTGTGATTCGGTCGACAACAACCTGCAGTTGCTCGGAGTCGGTGTCGCTGTAGACAATCACCCGGACATCGATCAGCCCTGAGGGCTCACAGTCGCTGATTTCCGGCGATTCTCACTCAACTCATCGGCTTGTTCGAGCGTGTTTCAGGTTGCTGTCCACTGCTGTCGGCGCTAGCCTTACTGCCGCCGTAGTGAGGCATGCGGCTTCATAAATCACCGACGCCGCATCAAGTCCGTAGCAATCAGTGACCACAACCTTGTCGAGGTCGACTGGACCTTTGAGGCAGCTTCGGGGTACTCTGGTGGCCGGCACCACGCCGAAGCACAACAGCGCCGCCGTTTTGTATCCCAAACTAGTGCCAGCGGCGTTTGCCAGTACGTCCGCCTGTTGGACGGCGACATCACCCTGAATAGCGGTAATATCCATACAGTAGAGACAGCCTACAACGTCGCAACGACTGAATAGTTATATACTACCTACTCAACACTGAACGGACTCTCGTCTTCCCGCCAGTTCCACCCCGGCAGCCGGGTCTGAAAACCCGCCGCAAGCGCGGCATCGAGATCGTCGACGCCCGCCTTTTCGCCCTCGGCACCATGCGTGTGGACGTCCGCGAAATGGAACGTCGACTGTGCCAACAGTGCGAGCGGCTGGCCACCGGCGATAGTGGCGGCGAGTTCGCGGCCCAGAATTTCGTCGACGATGAAGCCCGGATAATCGTCCTCGACATCCAGATCTTTGAGCAGGCCAACATACCCGGCAACGTTGACTGCCACCTCGCCGTCGGCGAACACCCGGTCGACTTCCCGTTTATACGTGCCTTCGTTCACAGGGTCGACCTCCGTTTCGAAGAGGACGCCGAGCCGATCACGCGTGTCGTTGAGGATTGGGACAACGATCGGTGCACGCTCGCGGACCCATTCGTACTCACGGTCGACGCGCTGTGGAGTCAGCTGCATATCTGGGTCGAAACGTGCAGTTGACTTACGTGTTTGCGAAGGGTTTTATAACACGGGTGGTTTAGAGCCGGGTAAGCGGGTTTTCGCTGTCTGTTCCCGCATTGCAGCTATCGGACAGTCTTTCGAGTATGTTCCATACCGACTCCCAGTATCGGCCGGCTCTCCAGCGAGAGATGGTTCGCTCGAGCCGCCGGTCAGTCGAACGGAGCCGACAGCACCGTCCCAGATTCGGATTTCTTTGAGTTATGAGTTCAGTAGACACGCAGCTTGACGAATTGAAAGCAGAGATCGACGCCGAAGTTCCAGCTGATATCACCGTCTCCGATGTCACCTACGAAGGCCCGGAGCTGGTGGTATACACGCCTCATCCAAAGCGATTCGCTCGCAACGGGGATCTGATCCGGAACCTCGCCAGTAAACTTCGCAAACGGATTACCGTCCGCCCGGACCCCGAGGCGCTCTCGGCACCCAAGACCGCCGAAAAAGCGGTGCTGTCGGTGATCCCAGAAGAGGCCGGTGTCACCGATTTAGATTTCCACCAAGACACCGGCGAGGTTGTCATCGAGGCCGAAAAACCCGGGATGGTGATCGGTCGACACGGCTCGACGCTCCGTGAGATCACCAAACAGGTCGGCTGGACACCTGAGGTCGTCCGCACGCCGCCGATCGAGTCCTCGACGGTCTCGAACGTCCGCAATTTTCTCAAACAGGAACGCGACGAACGCCGTGATATCCTCGAACGCGTGGGTCGACAGATCCACCGCGAGGAGATGGGCCGCGAGCAGTGGGTTCGGATCACCACGCTTGGGTGCTGTCGTGAAGTTGGCCGGGCGAGTTTTATTCTGTCGACCGCCGAAACCCGGATTCTGATCGACTGTGGCGACAAACCCGGTGCCGAAGGCGAAGTGCCGTACCTCCAAGTACCCGAAGCACTCGGTTCAGGGCCAAACTCTATCGACGCTGTGGTGCTGACCCACGCCCACCTCGATCACTCTGCACTCCTTCCGCTACTGTTCAAATACGGCTACGACGGGCCGATCTACTGTACTGAACCAACTCGTGATCTGATGGGCCTCCTACAGTTAGACTATCTCGACGTGGCGGCCAAAGAGGGTCGGGCCCCACCGTACGAATCCGAGCAGGTCCGCGAGACAATCAAACACACGATCCCACTCGAATACGGCGACGTCACCGACATCGCACCCGATGTCAAAATCACGTTCCACAACGCGGGTCACATTCTCGGCTCGGCGGTCACCCACTTCCATATCGGCGACGGGATGTACAACGTCGCCTTCTCGGGCGATATTCACTACAAGGACACCCGGCTGTTCAACGGCGCAGTCAACGACTTCCCACGGGTCGAGACGCTTGTGATGGAGTCGACGTACGGTGGTCGAAACGACTACCAAACGGATCAGAAAGATTCGGAAGAAAAACTAATCGAGGTGATCAACGACACCTACGACGACGGCGGCAAAGTGCTCATCCCTGCGTTCGCAGTCGGCCGCTCTCAGGAGATCATGCTCGTCCTCGAAGAGGCGATGCGAAGCGGCAAGATCCCGGAGATGCCGATCCACCTCGACGGAATGATCTGGGAGGCGACAGCGATCCACACCACCTATCCCGAATACCTTCGTGACGACCTCAGGGATCGAATCTTCCATGAGGACAAAAACCCCTTCTTGGCCGAGCAGTTCAATCACATTGACGCTGGCGAGGAAGAACGACAGGAAGTTGCTGATGGCGATCAGTGTATCATTCTGTCGACCTCAGGGATGGTCACCGGTGGCCCAATTATGTCGTGGCTGCGCCATATTGGCCCCGATCCGGACTCCAAGCTCGTGTTTGTCGGCTATCAGGCACAAGGAACGATGGGTCGACGCATCCAGAACGGCTGGGATGAGATTCCGATGAACGACAGCTACGGCAACGGTGGCCGATCGAGTTCGCTGAAGCTCAACCTCGGCGTCGAAACTGTCGACGGCTTTTCAGGCCACGCCGACCGCAAGGGGCTGATGGATTTCGTCGGCACAATGAACCCTCGGCCAGAAAAAGTCCTCTGTGTTCACGGCGACGAACGCTCGGTGCAAGATCTCTCGTCTGCACTCTATCACGAGTACAACATGCGGACGTTCGCACCGAAAAACCTCGAAACGTTCCGTTTTAAGTAAGTCGTCGACCCGCTGTCGGTTACCGAAGCTCTTTCCACTGTTTTTCGCAGTCCGGACAGCTCCGAACGGAGAAGACCTCATCCGGGTCGTTCGCCTTTTTGAGTTTCACATCACACTCACTGCACGTAATCCGACCGTAGCTATCCTTCTGCAATTCGCCATTTCGGAGGCCTTTTCGGGTCGACTTCATTGTCTTGCTGTATGAACGCCACTATTAAAACCTCTTGGCTGTGGAAAACTGTTTGTTAACGAACACACAGCGATCCACCCACATAGCAGCCACCCGCTTTTTGGTAGCCTCACCCTACCTAACTGGAGTCGCTACCTCACCGGTCCCAACGACGCTGCCAATCGAACCCGGAGCCGCTACAGAACGCCTCTTGTGAGTCGAGTGGCGCTCGAAACCGAGGGCATATGTCCACAGAACTCATACTGATTATCGTTAAATGGAGTACGTCCAAGAGCCGATTACGACGCTCCACGCGCTTGAAGATCCCTCTCCCAAGGCCCCGGTCGACCGGGCGGCGGTCGTCGTCCCGATGACCGAACGAGAGTACGGCGGACTGGCTGCCGAAGGCGTGCTTTCGGAGCTCACAGCCCTCGATCCGGGGCGGGTCGTGGTCCCACTCCGAGCCCCACCCGAGACGGTCGAGCCATTCTGTGAGTGGCTCGATAGCTTTGATCTCTCCGTTGAAGTGCTGTGGTGCAGTGGCCCGCGCCTCAACGATCTGTTGGTCGACTACGGTCTCAACGGCGACGCCGGCAAAGGGCGAGATATGTGGCTCGCGCTCGGTCAGGTGCTCGACAGCGAGTACGTCGTCTGCCATGATGCCGATACCAAAACCTACGACCGCTCGTACGTGCCGCGCCTGCTGTTCCCGCTTGAACACGGCCACACGTTCTCGAAGGGCTACTACGCCCGTGTCGAGAACAATCGATTGTATGGACGGCTGTTCCGACTGTTTTACGCGCCGCTCGTACAAGCGCTGGCGGCCGAACACGACGCGGCCGTACTGCGGTATCTCGCGGCGTTCCGCTATGCGCTGGCCGGCGAGTTCGCCGCAACTGGTGAACTCGTCTCAAAGCTCCGTGTTCAGCGGTCGTGGGGTCTCGAAGTCGGCACGTTAGGAGATGCCTACTCTCATGCCGGCTTTGACCATACCGCGCAGGTCGACCTTGGGGCGTACGAACACGACCACCGGGCGGTCAGTGGCCCCGCAGGCCTTTCAGAGATGAGCAGCGCGGTCGGTGACGCCCTGTTTCGAGTACTTGACGATCATGGCATCGACCCAGACTACGAGACGGTAGTCGACCGCTATCGGACCCTCGCAAACGGGTTCGTCGACAAGTATGCGGTCGATGCAGCCTACAATGGGCTCTCATACGACCGGTGTGACGAGCGTGCGCAGGTTGCCGCCTACAGCGAGACAATTGACCCGCCAGGTGTCGACAGCCGACTACCGGCATGGTGTGAGGCATCGATCACACCACAGGCGGTTGCCGACGCCGCCGCCGCTGATCTGAGGGCGGCGGCCGACCCGTCGGTGCGCCGTGCCGATCACGCCGAACGGAGTCAGTAAGAGTTGATACCGACCGAGCGACAGACCGATACGTCGGCCGCTCGCAGGCGTTGATATGTCGAGTACACACGACGAGTTGGCGGGCGTCGTCGACTTATTTGGCGCGCTGACACATACGGAGCTTGCGGCGGCACTCGGCGAACTCGCTTTCAAGCAGGGCAAAGACGTCGACGAAGCCGCACTAGACGCCGAGATCGATACAGCCATCACGGCCTACGCGCTGGTCGAATACGAGCCAGCCGACAGCAGCCACTCGGAATACACTGAGACACTGATCGCTGTCGGGCCAACAGCGTTTCCCAGCCTCCCGCCGAACGCCGAAGACCTTCCGCATATTCTCGACTACGAGCGTCGGTCGGTCGACCGCGAACGACTCGCCACGCAAGTTAGGAAGCGACTAACCGCCGAAGCAAGTGCCGCAGTCGAGGCCGACGAGACTGACCGAGCCGCCGAGTTACTCGATGTTGCCTACGATATCGAGATGTGGGTTCCGGTCGAAACCGGCGACATTCGAGCAAAGCTGACAACGGTCCTCCCGCAAGATTAAGACGACACCGTCCAACGGGGAGGTATGGACCTGTCGGGCCTCGGCCGCTATTCGCCATCGCGGCTGGACGCCGCAGACCGCGAGGCGGCGGTGCTTGCGCCCATCATCCAGCAGAGCGACCGCTATGAGATTCTCTTTACCAAGCGCTCGGAGCATCTCGGAACGCATCCGGGCCAGATGAGTTTTCCCGGCGGTGGCCGCGAACCCGAAGACAGAGACCTCCAAGAGACCGCCCTGCGAGAGGCCAACGAGGAGATCGGACTTGCTCCATACGAAGCTGAAATTATCGGCGCGGTCGACGACAAAGAAACCGTCACCCGGTATCTCGTCCGCCCGTTTGTCGGCCTTATCCCTGACCGCGAGTACACGCGCGACGAGTACGAGGTCGCCGAGATCGTTCGATTAGGCGTCGACGAGCTCACTAATCGCAAAAACTACGAATCTGAGTATCGCGAACACCCCGAGTACGGCCCGCTCCGGATTCACTTCTTTCACGTCGACGGCTACACTGTTTGGGGCGCAACTGGCGAAATGCTGGCGCAGTTTCTTGAACTTACAACTGACTGGGAGATTCCATTGGAGGTCGACCGGGTTGCCGATCCTGATGCCGAGTTACCGATCTAAGATTCTGATTTTTCGGCGTCGTCTTCGGCACCGTCTTCGATATCGATCTTGGTGGTATCGGCATCGTCCGCATCCGAATCGGGTCGGTTGGGATCGTCAGTGTCGGCCGACTCGTCGGTCACGGCGACAGTTTTTGCGCTTTCGGCTTTCGGCACTCTGACCTGTAGTGTTCCCGAGCGGGTGAGCGTGGCCGCAGGGTCGACGTTCGAGGCGGAGATACTGGCGTCGTCAGGGAACTGCGCGGTCCCAGAAAGCGTCAGCCCACGGCCGGGGAACCGCATCTCGAAGCCCTCGTAGAACTCCCGAAAGCGGTCGATTCGAACTTCGAGTTCGTTGTCCATGAACTTGACCTGAATGTCGTCTTTCGTCGCGCCGGGGGCATCGAAAACGACGAGATACGCCTCGTCAGTCTCCAGCAAATCGTAGGCCAGTGGTTTGCGTTCTTGGACCTGTCCGATTCCTCGTCCGACCCGTTCGAGCACCGTGTTGACCGCTTGGCGGCCGTATGTTTTGAGCTTCGTCATAGTTCGATCTCCGAAAGTGCTGAGCTGTCTGCACAGTAGGGACAGACTAACTCCGAAACCTCGTGGTCATCCGGCACATCGTAGGTGTAGTGGACCTCGAACATATCGAGTTCGCAGTCCTGATTGTCGCAGATGACCTCCACGGTTTCCGGCATGAATTCGAATAAGGTCGCCACTGGCTTAAATGACGTGGCATCCGGTATGTTCGCCGACTCTGAGGCTCAGACCGCACGGTTTTAGCGCGTCGACATCGAACGACTTGCTATGACTCATCCGTCGGATCTTGCGGTGACGATCGTCGACGGCTACGTCGACGAGCCGGCACATTTCGGCGTTCCACCCTATATTTCGACGTACCCACGCTTTACAGCCGGCGCGCTGGTTGATGCCGGCGTTCGGCAATCACAGATCACCTACCACACAATCGATGCACTCCGTGAGAACCGACAAAACTGGCGGGATGTTGCTGACGCCGATCTCATGATCTATGTCGGTGGGATGACCGTCCCCGGAAAGTACGTCGGCGGCACCCCAGCCGAACCCGACGAAGTCAAGGAACTCGCGTGGGTTGCCGATGGGACGACCGTGTTGGGTGGACCCGTCAGATTCGGTGTTGGCGACGAAAACGCCGGGGCGACCGAAACCGAGCGCAAAGACTTAGACTACGATTTCGTCGCCAAAGGCGACATTGAGGCAGCGGTGTACGATCTCGTCGACTCCGGGCTCGAAGGGTTCAACAACCGGATGCGAGACAACGACGAACTCGCCCGCTGGGCCCCTGGCGGCGCGTTTATTGTCGAACAACACCCGAATCATCCTGACTACCTGATCTGTGAAATGGAGACCTCTCGGGGGTGTGCCTACCGCTGTTCGTTTTGTACTGAGCCGTTATATGGCAATCCGGCGTTTCGGACGGCCGTGGCAGTCGTCGAGGAGGTCGACGCGCTGTCGGACTACGGGGTCCGGCATTTCAGACTTGGTCGACAGGCCGACATTCTGGCGTTCGGCGGCGACGGTGAAGCACCCAACCCCGACGCACTTCGGCAGCTGTACGGCGGGATTCGGGAGGTCGCACCCGACCTCGAGACGCTCCACCTGGATAACATGAATCCGATTACGATCTCGAAGTGGCCTGAACAGAGCCGCGAGTGCATTCGGATCATAGCTGAGCACAACACCCCCGGAGATACGGCTGCGTTTGGCCTGGAATCCGCTGATCCGCTCGTCCAGGAGGAAAACAATCTCAACGTGAGTGCCGACGAATGTTTTGAGGCGGTCAAAATCGTCAATGAGGAGGCTGGCTGGCGACCCGGCGACGATCCAGCCGACGCGCCGACCCACGGCGAGGGGGCGGCCAACCGCCTGCCCAAACTCCTGCCGGGGATCAATCTCCTGCACGGCCTCAAAGCCGAACGCAAAGAAACCTACCAGCACAACCGCGAGTTCCTCCAGCGTGTGTACGACGAGGGACTCATGCTTCGGCGCATCAACATTCGACAGGTGATGGCCTTTGATGGGACTGATATGTCCGAGACTGGCGCAGAGATCGCCCACGACCACAAGGAGTTATTTAAATCATACAAAAAAGAGATCCGCGAGGAGATCGACCAACCGATGTTAGCGCGGGTCACTCCACAGGGAACTGTCTTGCCGGACGTGCATCTCGAATACCACCAAGATGGTCGTACCTTCGGTCGACAACTCGGGACCTACCCCTTGCTGGTCGGCATTCCGGGCGAACATCCCCTGGAGACAACGATTGACGCTGTCGTCGTCGACCACGGCTATCGCTCGGTGACTGCCGTACCCTACCCACTTGATGTCAACAGTGCGAGCATGCAAGAACTCCAAGCACTCCCCGGCATCGGTCGACAGCGCGCCGGCGACATCGTCGTCGACCGACCATACGAGTCGGCCAGCGAGGCCGCAAGCGAAATCGATCTAACCGCCTACGCAACTGCTCGACCCCCACAGCGAGCCGACTAACGACCAGCCTCCATCCACCCATCCCCCACAATGTCACACCACACTACTGCCGAACTCACGCGCATTTCGATTCCAACCGATACCCTTGCTTCGACTAATCAGACGAATGCCTATTTGATCGAGGCCGACGAATCGCTACTCATCGACCCCGCCGCACGCCACGCCGAACTCGACGACGCCATCGATGACTGTCAGCCGGTCCATGTTACGGCGACTCACTGCCATCCCGACCACATCGCCGGCCTCACCGCCTATGCGTTCGAGACTGACGCCACTGTCTGGTCGCCCGTCGGCTACGAAAACCGGTTTGCCCAGTCGACCGGCGTCTATCCGGCCCGGACGTTCCGGGAGGGCCACACCATTGGGCCAGCGACCGTTATCGAAACTCCCGGCCATGCAAGCGACCACACCGCCTTCGAGGTCGAACTCGACGATGGTCGAACAGCGATCCTCTCGGGTGATCTGGTCGTCGCAGAGGGAAGCGTCGCGGTTGGTGGGCCGGACGGCGATATGGCCGCCTATCTGGACTCGCTGCGCCGACTCGGCGAGCGCGATCCTGACGTGCTCTACCCTAGTCACGGAGCCGTAATCGATGAGCCACGCGAGGCGCTTGACCGACTGATTGCGCATCGCTTGGATCGCGAAGACCGAATCCTTGAGGCGATGGCAAACAGTGCCGAGGACGTCGACGAAATCGTCGACCGGTCGTATGACAAAGACCTCTCTGCTCACTACGAGTTGGCGCGCAAAATGGTGGTTGCCCACATCAAAAAACTCGACGCAGAGGGCCGTGTTCGATGGGATTGTGAAACCGAACAAGCAACACTGATCGACTGATGAACTCGCTCGAAACTGAACTCAAGGCCGCCCAACAACTCGACGAAAGCGCGCTGGCAGATGCCATCGAGTCGATTGGCTTCGAGTGTACTCGGTGTGGAGCCTGTTGCAAGGGGTATGATCCCGACGGGAGCACCGAAGCCGACGACACCAACACCGCCGAGCGCGAACCCCACACCGCGACCGTCTTTCCCGACGAAGTCCGCAACCTACAGGAAGCCGGCGACTACGATTGGCGGGATGTCGCCCGACCGATGCCGTACGGCCTCACCGAAAGCGAGGAGGGCCTCAAAGGCGAGACCTTCGAGTGGGCGCTTCAGACTGACGCGTGTGGCGACTGCACTTTTTATACCGAATCCGAGGACGGCACCGGCCACTGTGGAGTCCACGACAGTCGACCCCTGATCTGTCAGACCTACCCCTTTAGCGTCGCACTCGGCGGCACCAGCCAGCCGATGGGCGAGCCAGTGGATAGCGTTGCGCTCCCAGCACAACGGGAAGCCGGTGAAACCGGCGACGAACAAGGGATGCTTCGGGCCCACGAGTGTGAGGGTCTCGGCCGCGACATCTCCCGAGACGAAGCCGAGGAGCTTGCGAGCGCGCTCAAACAGCGAGCGATCAGAGAAATTCACGAGGCAATCGGCGTTCGAGACAACTACGAGCCAACCGATAGCGAGGGTGTAGTCGTCTACGATTCCGAGGGACCGAAAACGATGGCTGGTCGACCACTCGATTGACGCACATAACATACACAGTATCCTGTCACTTTATGTTGGTGCATGACAACAGTGAACCAGAGCTATAGTATGGAAATCTCAGATCAGCTCCTCTGTCTGTTCAGTGCGGAAATAACCGACGAAGGCGACCGATATACTGTCGAAATCCCGAAACGAGAACTCGACACCGGCACGGTTGAACCGAACGAGACGTACAAAGTTGCACTCATTTCACGAGCCGTCTCCGAGCCGGCAGACCCAAGCGAACCATCGAGCCACACACATACCGCGGGTGAGCCCCAGCCACCAGTCGAGGCTGGCGAACTCCGGTATGTCGAGATCGAAGATATCGGCAAGCAGGGCGATGGTATCGCCCGTGTTGAGCGGGGCTACGTCATCATCGTTCCCGGCGCAGATGTCGGCGAACGCGTGAAAATCGAAGTCGCAGAGGTCAAATCCAACTTCGCTGTCGGCGAGATTATCGAAAACGACCTCTAAGCCGTCGACTTACTCGCCGTCTATCTTTTATATAATTTATATCATCAGTGGCCCGATGAGCACACCCATCAGATGAACCCGGCGCGCGCCGAACCGGGTCGGGACGAGACCGACAACTGTTGAGACAGCGAACACGCCGACGCCAAACCAGCCAGTGAGTCCGAACGCAAGCGCGCCAAGAAACGCCAGAACGACCAGCGAAACCACGGTGTAATCCAGCGTTCCGACGGTCTGCAGATACCAGTCACCGACACCGATTACCAACAGCGTCCCACAGGCCGCCCCGACGAGCACCGCCGCAAGCAATACGGGGACAACGAGCGGAACACCGGTTGTGTCGACGGCGACCATCACCCCTGTTCGTGGCGTGCCGAGCGCGACCAACGCGAACAGCGCGAAGACGGTGTTCGCCGTATTCGCCCCGCTCGTTGCAACGATGAAGCCACGGTCGACGTCCCTATTTGGCACCGCCGGCAGCGCAAGCACCGAGGCAATCGCCGCTGAAATGCCCGGCAGATACCCCACAATCGCGCCCGCAAGCGAGCCCGCGCCGGCGGTGAGCCCCAGGTCCGTTCGCTTCATCGTGAGTTTGGCGTCCGCCTGCGGTGGCACGCCCCCGCCGCCCATCGCGTCCAGCAAGATTGGTGCGCCGAACAGGCCAGTCAGTAGTGGCGTCAGCATCCCTCCGGATCCGAGTGGTGCCTCCGGTGTGACATCCAGCGTTGCCCAGCCCAACACCGCGGCGAGCAGAAAGCCGACCAAGCCACCAGCCGCGGCTTGGGGCGTCGACTCAGTGATCACGAGCAGACAGACGATGGCTCCAAGGACGACCCAGAGATTCGCCCGGATCGTCGGATAGCCGTGGATCATCAGCCATGTGATCGGGAGTGCCAGCGGGAGGGCGATGGCGACCGCAATCGCGCTGCCGACCGCCGAGAGTCGCAGGGCCTCCCGACCTCGGCCCGCCAACACAAGTCGGTGGCCCGGCAAGGCCGCGATCGCCATCGCTGCATCCGGCACGCCGAGTGCGAGCGCAGGAACGATGTCGAGAAACGTGTGGACGACACCCGCCGTGAGCATCGCCACGCCGATCAACAGCGGATCGGCCGGAATCGAGGCGGCAAACGCCGCCAACAACAGGGCAAAATTGTTGGCGTGCAGCCCCGGCACCAGCCCGCTTGCGGTGCCGAGAGCCACCCCACCGACCGCAAACAGGACGAACCACAGCAGGCCTGTAAGGTCGATCGTGAACTGCACAACTGGCTCCATTGGGAGGGCTGCTACCGTTTCGTATTTAAACCTCGGGTGGAGCTGTCGCTGGTCAAGTTGTCGCTAAAAAATGCGTGAGTTGTGCGTCGACGCGCTTAGCCGAAGAGGTTGCCGAGACCCTCGCCGTCGGCTTCCTCGTCTTCGTCGTCTTCTTCTTCTTCGGCTGCGTCTGCTTCGGCTTCGTCGTCGCCGTCGTCAGCCTCAGCCTCGTCGGCTGCGGCACCACCGGCTGCTGCGCCGCCTGCGGCGGGCACTGCGGCTGCAGTCTCGATGGCTTCCTCGATGTCGACGTCTTCGAGGGCGGCGACAAGGGCTTTGACGCGCGATTCCTCGACGTCGACGCCTGCTGCGTCGAGTACTGCGGTGACGTTGTCTTCGTTGATCTCTTCGCCGGTCTCGTTCAGGATGAGTGCTGCGTAAACGTATTCCATTGTTGTAATCTCCAGTTGGTGTTAGAAGAGCGTTCCGAGCGCGTCGCCGTCGTCTTCGTCGTCGTCGGCTGCGTCGGCCTCTTCTGTGTCTTGGTCGTCAGTCTGTTCGTCTTCAGCATCGCTTTCGTCGGCTGCTTCTGTCTCGGCGGCCTCGCTCGATTCAGCTGCGACATCTCGAAGCTCCTCTGGGAGGGCTTCGGGGTCGTCGATCTGGCCCGCGAGTGCGCGAACCTGGCCGTCGGCTTTGCCAACGAGGTCGCCCAGGACGTCTGGGCTCTCGACGGCACCCGACAGGGCGACCGATTTGGCGTTGCCAGTAGCTTTCGCAATAAGTGTACCTGCGGTCTGGGCGGTTGGGTACACCGCGTTGACCGAGAGGTTGCGAGCGCCGCTGGCTGCGGCCTGGATGTCGGCGTAGTATTCGTCGACATCGATTTCGAGTTCGTCGGGCGAAAACAGTACGCCCTCGGAGTACACCTGTTTGAGGTCGAGGCCGACTTCTTTGGGCTCAATGCCCAACTCGCTCAGGACGCCTGCGAGCTGCTGGTCGACTTCTTCGCCCTCTGAGAGGACGACGCTGTCCGACAGCACTTGGATCGATCCTTCTTGGATCCGGGCGTCGGCTCCGATCTGTTGGAGTTCACCAACAAACGGACCGGGGTCGACACCGGTGTCACCCTCGGGGATGACGATCTCGTTAGGTGCGATCTCGCCAGCGTTGATTGGGGCGGGCGTTTTCGAGGCTTCGAGCTGTTTAAAGAGGCCGAAGGGGTTGTCGTTCGTCCCGACAAGGGCGACTTGGCCAGCAACAAACTCCGTGAGCTGTTCAAGGCCGTCGTCGGCCGCTTCGAGTGCGCGTTCGACGAGCGTGTTGCGGCTCATCCGGATCGCAGCACTGCCGTGCAGATCCCGGCGCATGGCCTGAAGCTGTCGGCTCGGAATGCCGGTAACACCGACAATGCCGACCGACTGATAGCTCGAAATAAACTCGGCGAGCTCGTCGACTTCGTCCTGTTTCCACTGTGGGATGGTTTCGGTTTTGCGGACGGATTCGCTCTGGCTCATTATGCGTTCACCTCGACGGCGGGACCCATCGTCGTCTTGACGTAGATCGAATCAAGATTGAGCGGGCCCTTTTCGAGGTTCGCTTCGAGCCGCCGGATGATCACGTCGATGTTCGAGGCGATCTCGTCGGCGTCCATATCGTCTGCGCCGACGCGAGTGTGGAACGTCCGTCGGTCTCGGGAGCGAACCTGAACGGTGTTTTTCATCCGGTTGACCGTCTCGACGACGTCGTCGTCGGGCTGGAGTGGTGTCGGCATTTTACCTCGCGGACCGAGAACGGTCCCGAGATAACGGCCGATGTCCTGCATCAGGTTGGCCTCGGCGACAAAGAAGTCAGTCTCGTCGGCGAGATCCTTGGCTGCGTCGTCATCGTCGCCGAGGTCTTCGAGCTCATCACTCGAAAGAACCTTGTCGGCGACAGACTCGGCTTGCAGGGCGGTTTCACCTTCTGCGAACACCACAATCTGGGTGTCCTGTCCGGTGCCGGACGGGAGCACGATGCTCTCGTCGATGCGTTTCGATGGATCGTTTAGGTCTAGATCGCGCAGATTGACCGCGAGGTCGACGGTCTCTCGGAAGTTCCGAGGAGGCGACTCGTCGAGCGCGCGGGATACTGCGTCTACTATCGTATCGTCTGCCATTATTCACCTCCGTAGTACGCAGGATATGCTCCTACGGGTCAGTGACACAGGCTACGCCTGTCTCACCGGAAAGTAGCCGATCAGCGTTAAAAAGCCGTCGAACCCGATTCGACCGTCTGTGGGTGTTTCACACGCCTTCTCGGGTGGTTGTCTATCTCACACACAAAAAGGGCCGCACAACAGCGAGGGATTTCTACAACGTTTTATCCTCACGAACCGATACGATTGTAATGAGTCTGAAAGTCGACATACGGAAACTGGAGCTGTTTAATCGGATCTGTCGACAGGGGTCGATTCAGGTTGCCGACAGCCTGAGTATGATGTCGGGGATGGATGCCGAAATCGAGATGGCGAAAATCAACTTTCTACACATCAACGATGTGAAAAAACACATCGGCAACCGCAACGCGGTCGGGATCACGATTGAACTCACCGAATCGCCGTACGGTCACGTGCTGTTTTTGCTCGACCCGGCCGACAGCAAGCGACTGGCCCAGTCGATGATTCCGGGCGACTCCGCCGACAGCAAGGGGTTTAGCAGCATGGAGAAATCGGCCATCCAAGAGATTGGCAACATCATGACCTCCAGTTACATCGACGGCTGGGCGAACGTTCTGCATACGACCATCGACATGACGACGCCGTCGTTCACGTATGGGTCTACCCAAAAAATCATCTCGAACATGGGTGGGCTCCCGGACAACGAGATGGTGTTCGTCCTAGACTCAGAGATCACGACCCAAGATACGGGCCTTGATCTCACCGTGTATACGTTCCCCCAACTCGACTCGCTAGTAAATCTCGTCCGTCGGATCGATGTCGACGTCGACGTCTGAACTGGTCGACGCGTTCGTTCAGTTATTTATATACCCAACAGAAAAGTGGCGGTACTGACGGTCGGCTTGTTGTGTTCTCGCGGTCGTTTTGAAACGGTACCGTCGGAACTGTTTGCACTCATTGGTCAAAAACGAAAGAAGATCGCCGCTGATTATGCGCTTGCGTCGTCGACGAGAATGTCGTCGTACTCGCCGGCGTCGACGCGCTCTTTGAATGTGCGGGCGTCCTCGCCGTCAATCGTGACGCCAAGGGTCATGCAGGTACCGCTGACCTCTTTGGCGGCATTTTTCACGTCGTACGACAGCAGGTCGGTCGATTTCTGCTCGGCGACCTTTTTGAGCTGCTCGACGGACATGTCGGCGACGAAGTTCTCGTGGGGTTCACCGCTACCCGACGAGAAGCCGGCTTCGTCTTTGATGAGTTCGGATGTCGGTGGGACACCGACCTCGATCTCAAAGGAGCCGTCATCTTCGTACTCGATGGTGACAGGGACTTCCATCCCGTCGAAGGCGGCCGTTTCGTCATTGATCTCCTGTACAACTGCTTGAACGTCGACCGGTGTCGGTCCGAGTTCGGGACCGAGCGGTGGGCCAGGGTTGGCCTGACCACCAGGAACGAGTGCTTCGATAGTTCCAGCCATATGCTCACGAAACCCTTCTCGGCTTTTAACCTTGTTCTTTAACGGCCACTACGAGATAGTCTAACACGCCCCGAAGACTACTGTTCAGGGCCGGCGACTACTCTCGCGTCTCAGAACTCGACGGCAAACGACTCGATTTCGCCCGCCTGTTCGGCAATTGCGCCGAGCAGCGTGGCCACGCCGTCGAGGTCATCCGTATCAATCACCTCGACCGGCGTGTGCATATACCGGTTCGGCACGCCGATGTTGAGCGAGGGGATTCCGCCACGGCTGGTATAAAAACCATCGGCGTCAGTGCCGGTTCTGGTGCCAGTGGCTTGCAGTTGGACGTCGACGCCTGCGTCTTCGGCGGCCTGCCGCGCAAGGTCGACCACCTTCGGATGATTTGCACTGCCGCGCGAAACGACCGGACCTGCGCCCAACTCAACCGGACCTTTGTGTTTGCCTTTTACATCTGGGTTGTCTGTCGCGTGGGTAACATCAACCGCGATTGCGGCGTCGGGGTCGAGATCGAAGCCAACCATCTGTGCACCCTTAATTCCGACCTCCTCTTGGACGGTGCTCACCGCGTAGATCGTGGCGTCGACATCCTGTTCGACCGCATGCCGAAGCCCCTCGGCTGCGCTCCAGATGCCAACACGGTTGTCCATGCCGCGTGCAGAGAGCCGCGAACCGTGGAGTTCGAACAACTCCGTCGAGAACGTAATGGGGTCACCAATCTCGACCTGTTCTTCGGCTTCTTCGGCGGATTCCGCGCCAATGTCGACGAACTGCTCGGAGATATCGTTGTACTCTTCGCTGCCTACGTCGCGGAGATGGATCGCCGTCTGGCCGATCACACCCTGAACTGGCTCGTCGCTGTGGATCGTGACGTGTTGGCCCTGCGAGATCGTCCGATCCGAGCCACCGATGCGGGCGATTCGCAGAAAGCCGTTGTCGTCGATATCTCGGACAATAAAGCCGATCTCATCACCATGGCCACCAAAGGCGATTTCGGGTCCCTCACCAGTTCCTTCGTGAACTGCCACGGCGTTGCCGTAGTCGTCGGTCCAGACCTCGTCGGCGAACTCGCTCACATAGTCGACCCAGACGCGCTGGCCGGCGGTTTCGTACCCCGAGGGGGTGGCTGTCGACAGCAGCGATTCGAGAAACTCCCGTTGTGCAGACTCCATATCTGTGGGAAGTGATACCATCCGTATCAACCTCACGTTTCGGCTGGCAGTCGACGCGGCAGTCGGCTTTCGGTCGCCACAACGGATTTAGGCCGGTTGTGCGTATACTGTCGTATGGGTAACATCACACTGCTCGAACTCCACGTCCCCGAAGGCGACATCCAACTCGGTCCAAAATCGCTTGGCCGCTCGCAATCCGAATCGGAGACACCACAGGCCCACTCAACCGACCCAGCCGACCCAGTCGACTCGGCTGACGACAGCACAGGGCGGTCACTCGGGGCGATATTGGTCGCCGTCGGCGTGATTGCTGTTCTGGTCGTGATGGCAACCAAACTGCTCGGCGAGGACGCCGACGAGGAGATCGCTGGCTTCGACGAGTCGAGCTAATCCGGTCGACTGTTTTCACACCGCACAAGGACTTTACTCACGGACGCCCAGAGTGTGGCATGGATCTCTTTCGGAGCGCCCAAGCGGTCGCCGACGCAGGCGGCGACGGCATCGTCGACTGGAGTGCTGTCGCTGCGGCGGCCAAAGCTGCCACGCCCCGCGGTGAGCTTGCTCTTTCAACTGAAGAACAGGCGGGATACCGTGACGACGTGCGGGATGCCCGCGACCGGCTGCGGTTGGTCGGTGACGTTGAGTTCGATCTCCCCGAAACTATTGAAGTCCAGAACCGCCACCACTGGATCGACGCCAACGTTGCCACCTTCCGGCGGGTCGTCGAACCGCTTGAGACACAAAAAACGCTGCTACCCGGCGTCTCTCGGGCGGTCAACACCGGGACGATGGCAGTCACGCTCGGCTTTTTAGGACGTAACGTGCTGGGACAGTACGATCCCCTGCTGTTGGCCGACAACGACGACCACTCGCTGTACTTTGTTAGACCCAACATACAGCGAGTCGCCACAGAGTTAGCCGTCGACTACCCACGGTTTCGGCGGTGGATCGCTTTTCACGAGGTCGCCCACGCCGCCGAGTTCGGTGCTGCACCATGGCTTCCAAGCTATCTCGAAGACCGAATGCAGGCTGCGGTCGCTGACCTCACCGAAGGAAGTCTCAACCGCGAGGCTTACCGGGAGCTGAATACGGCGATGACTGCTGTCGAGGGCTACGCTGAACTCCTTATGGACCGGGCGTTCGACGACGAGTACGCCGACCTCCGAGCGAAACTTGACGCCCGTCGGCAGGGTGGTGGTCCCTTCGTGCAGCTGATGCGACGGCTGTTGGGACTAGGACTCAAACGTCAGCAGTACGAGAAAGGGGCAGCGTTTTTCGAGGCCGTCGCCGACGCACGGGATATTGCGGCTGCCAGTGCGGTTTGGGATCGGCCTGAAAACCTACCGACCAGCGAAGAGATCGAAACACCGGGGCTGTGGCTCCAGCGCGTCGACCGTCATTAGCGGAGCGTTTCACGGAACTCTTCGAGATTCCGGAGGACGAACCACAGCAGGACGACACCGACAATCATACCAACACCGAAGGCTGCGGCGAGTTCAAGCGGCGTGGGATCGATGTACAGTGACATCAACGCCATCGAACCAGCCACAAGGAGCACGAAGCCGATTTTAAGCCGCGTGTTCGCAATCGATTTTTCCGCGTCGGTGAGCGACGAGCCGACCATCAGCCGTCCCAGGCAAACAGATCGTCTTCGGCCGTGCGAAGCTCCTCGTTGGCAACTGAAACGTGCAACACGACGAACTGCCAAGGCTCGCTACGGTCGCGTCGTGTGAGTGTTCCTGTCCAGCGCGTCTCGAAAGAGTAGTCGGTGTCTAACTTACTGTCTGTCCACCCAAGGGTGACCAGATCGGAAAACCACGCCGTGTCGCCGTCGGCCGACACCGACAGATCATGACTCTCGACAGTCCAGTCGACGGTCGTGGCGGTCTGCTCGGAGAGCTCGGCGGCTACATCAGCGTAGCCGACCTGGCGCTCGCTGAGTCCGACTGTAACCGTATCCGGTGCCTCCCGAAAGAACGCCGACAGCGATTCGCCGTCTCTGAGTGCCGCATAGTAGTCGGTCACTCGCTGTTCGATATCCTGTTTCATAGTTGGCCGTCGACCGGACGGGGCTTTAAATCAGTGTTTCGACGAGTCGAGTGAGACCGAAGTGTCGGCCTCTCCGCTGGTAGGCAGCTACTACTTTGTGGTACTCCAGTAGGAAACCGACGCCAGTTTGTTGCCGACTGGCGTGTTTCCAAGCGCGGTATCAAGCTGACGGAACGGCCGGGCGACCGACCGTGGGAGGCTTCGATAAAAGCCGTACGGAAGAACGAAATCGTGAGACTCGTCGATAAGTTCGAGCTCTGCATCCGCAAGCAGACTCTCGACGTCCGTCCGCGAGTAGAGCCGCGAGCCCATCGGCAAGAACCGATTGTACAGCACGCGTGTGCTTTCGAGGTTGAACGTATCGAAAAACACCTGCCCCTTCGAGACGCGTCGAAGTTCACGCAGGAACGTTACCGGTCGATCTGCGAGATGGAAAAACCGCATCGCGAAGACGGCATCGAAATAGTCGTCCGGAAACGGCAAGCGGGCGGCATCCCCACGCATGAACTCGACATTGTCGTCGACGCCAGCGGCTTTGGCCTTGTTTCGCCCCTGTGCGAGCATCGCCCCCGAGATATCGAGGCCGGTAATGTTGGCACCCTGCTGGGCCATCATCACGGTAAACCGGCCGGTCCCGCAGGCGACTTCCAACACGCGCTTGTCTTCGAGCGGCCCCAGCGCGGAGAGAACAGCTTGCTTTTCGCGCCGATCAATGAACGCCCCGCCTTCCGAAAAGCGTTTGTCGTCGTACTCCTCGGCGACATCGTCGGCTTGGTACCACTCTTTGCCTTTCACAGTTGTTCGAACTGCACACTCGAAGATTAAAACCGTACTGGATGTGCGACTGCGGCGAGCGTCCCAAACGTCAGTTTCTTGCCCGTTATGGCCGCCGAAACGTTGTGAATTTGAACTAATATGACCTTATACAATATGTACTGATGGGCGCAATATGTAGCCAACCTTTACCATCTATCCGTTTGATTCAGGTTATCATGAGCACTAGTCCAGTTGAGGTCAGTAGTCACGTTGAACTGTCGAAAACGGAGTTCCGAAACCGACTGCGCGAACTCCCACCGAGTGCGAAACTCGTCGCCAAAGTCCTTGAGACTGATCAGCCGCTTTCGCAGGGCCAACTCGCCGAGGAATCGCTACTCCCGGATCGAACCGTGCGGTACGCGCTCAACCGACTTGAGGAAGCCGAGCTGGTGGGCTCGCGCTACAGCTTCAAAGACGCGCGAAAACAGGTCTACTACTTGAATAGATAGCTGTACTGAGCGGTCATTTCTGCGGTGAATCGGTCGACCGTAGCAATCCGCCATTTTATATATTCACTCTCGCAAGATATCGGCATGCAGCTCTCGGTCATCGTTCCGACGCTCAACGGACGAGACCTGCTGTCGGCCTGCCTTGATCGGTTGGCTGCGACAGCACCGGACGCCGAGCTGATCGTCGTCAACGGTCCCTCAGCCGACGGGACGACCGGAATGGTCCGTAATCGAGATGATGTCGACGTTCTCGTAGAGGTTTCAGCTCGAAGTGTCAACGTTGCCCGAAACGCCGGCATCGAGGTTGCGACCGGCGATGTCATCGCCTTCGTGAGCGATGATCTCAGAATCGAAGACAGCTGGCGTGAGGCAATCACCGAGGGGTTGACCGAAGCCTCCGTCGTCACCGGACCAACCCACCGGACGGTAACAGGTGGGATGACCACTGAGTCCCCAGAAACCCGAGAGATCGCCCGTCGACGGGTCACCTACTTCTCAGGGAGCAACGTCGCCTTCGAGGCCGAGGTGCTGGACGCACTCGACGGGTTCGACGAGTATCTCGAAACTGGCGGTGCGCGCGACGCTGCCCACCGACTTGCTGGCATGGAGACCTCGGTTGCTTGGGAGCCATCGATGAGCGTTCGCTGTGAGTACGAAGCCGACGGCGGCCAGACCCACCGCGACTGGGGCTGGAAGTATCGTGCACTGAGCTATCGGTTGATGAAAAACTACGGCGTTCGACCGACCGTCCTGCGGCGAACCCTCTCGCATGCAGTCGGCGATGCGGCCTCGACTGCCCGCGATGTGATCGGTGGTGATGCCCAGCCGACAGCGTGGTTTGGAACCGGACGAGAGGTGGTTTCAGGCATGGCAACCGGCTTTTCGGACGGGTTGGTCGCCCGGAGCCGCGACCGTGAGGATTCCCGTAATCCTCACGGGATCTCGAAGCGCGCCGACCGCGCGGTCGCTCGCTACGATTGGCGGGATTCGGCAGCCACCCGCTGAGCTACTGTGGGGCGAGCCCCGGGATCAACCGAGCTGGATTCTTGTTGAACACACGGTTCATGGCGTCTTCGGAGACATCGAGAGTAAGGATCTCCATGATTGCCACGTTCGGATGAATCGCTGGCGTCCCGCTTCCGAACAGAATCCGATCTGGATGTTCGAGAAGCCCGCGTTCGAGCAACTCGCGCGAACGGACAGCCCACGTGTCCAGATACAGTCGGTCGTAGCCATCGAGCAAGCCGAGGGCGTGTCTCATTCGGGCGTGATCGATCGGATAGCCGCCGAAGCCGGCCAAAATAACGGGAAATCCCCTGTCGACGACGAGGCGCTCGGCTGCTTCGGGCGGAAACGCCTCACGGCAGTAGACCGTCACTGGAAGGTCGACTGCGGCGAGTTCGGCCAACACCTCCTCGTCGGGAAGGCCGTCGACCGCTGGATCAAGCACGAAGCCGTGAAATCGGTCATCGTAGGCGTACTGTTCGACATCTCCGGGGCGCGTGTGGTAGTTTTCGCGTTCGGTGCGGATGTTTTTCAGGGCTGCGACGGGACCGCCGGTCGCATCTCGTGGCCCGTTGAGCCGGGCAAACGCCAGAAAGGGGCGGTCGACGCTGAGCCGGGCAACTGCGTTGTTCGCTCGGAGATAGCCCTCAGTTTTTGCGCGCGGAGTCGGCGAGACACAGGCTCGGACGATACCGGCCTGATGACACTCACGTTCCAACTGATCGGGACCCGTCTCGCGGCCGTAGGTGGCAACAGCCTGGGCGTCGTGGTCGAGATGGCTGTGACAGTCGACCACCCGGAACCCGTGTTCCAACTCCAGCATTGGGTGGTCCTCACACGCTATCCATATAGTTGTTTCAAAACAACTTGTTGTACAAACATAATCACCGAACCAACCGACCGTCGACTGGCGACCTTGCTGGTGGTTTGATCTGACGCATAGTAGAAATATTTATATAGAACTGCAAACCATCTGGTAGTGAGGCATTCATCATGGCATCACGACAACAGCAGCCACTGTTCATTCTCTCGGAAGGCAACGAACGGACGAAAGGCCAAGCCGCCCAGGACTCGAACATCCGAGCGGGCAAAGCCGTCGCCAACGCTGTCCGAACGACACTCGGCCCCAAGGGCATGGACAAGATGCTCGTCGGTTCGTCTGGTGACGTCGTTATCCCCAACGATGGGGCGACCATCCTCAACGAGATGGATATCGAACACCCCGCAGCCCAGATGATCGTCGAAGTCGCCGAAACCCAAGAGGTAGAAGTCGGCGACGGAACGACGACTGCAGCCGTTCTTTCAGGCGAACTCCTTTCGGAGGCCGAAGACCTGCTCGATTCTGATCTTCACCCAACGGTCATCGTTGAGGGCTATCACGAGGCCGCCCGCCTTGCGCAAGAAGCCATCGACGAACAGGTACTCGATATCGATCTGGACGACGACATTCTCGAATCGGTTGCCGAATCTTCGATGACCGGCAAAGGAACCGGCGACATGACCGCCGACAAACTGGCCAAACAGGTCGTCGCGGCCGTCCGACAGGTTGCGACCGACGAGCGCGTCGACCGCGATGATGTCCGGATACACACTCAGACCGGCGCAGCGTCCAGTGCGACCGAACTCGTCGACGGTGTGATTCTCAGCGAGGAGCCGGCTAACGCCAACATGCCGCGGTCGCTCGAAGATGCGAGCGTCGCCATTTTGGAGTCCAAACTCGAAGTCCGAACCGGCGAGGCCGGCGCAGAGTACTCGATTTCGAGCGTCGACCAGCTCAACGCTGCCGTCGAAGCCGAAGACACCGAGCTTCGTGGCTACGCCAAAACACTCAGCGAAGCGGGCGTCGACGTCCTCTTCTGTACGAAGAAGATCGACGACCGCGTGGCTGGCTATCTCGCTGATGCTGGCATTCTCGCATTCAGCAACGTTTCGTCGAAAAAATCCAAAGCCCTCGCCAAAGCGACGGGGGCCAAACACCTTGGCACCGTTGAGGGAATCGAAGCCGACGACCTCGGCTCGCTGGCCTCGCTGTCGATTGAAACGTACAACGACGAGGACACTGTCTTCGTCGACGGCGGCGCAGAGAGCAACTACGTGACGCTGTTCGTCCGCGGCAGCACCGACCATGTGATCGACGAGCTCGAACGCGCGCTCAATGATGCCATTGATGTCACCATCGCCGCGCTTGATAAGGGCGGTGTCGTCCCCGGTGCTGGCGGCACCGAGGTTGCGATCTCCGACTACGTCCGCAGCCGCGCTGCCAGCGTCGAGGGTCGCAAACAGCTGGCTATCGAAGCCTTTGCAACCGCCGTCGACTCACTGCCACGCACGCTTGCAGAAAACACCGGCATGGATTCGATCGATGCGCTGGTCGATCTGCGCGGAGCCTACGATTCGGACGGTCGGGCCGGCATCGTCTCGACGGGTCGCAGCGGCGAGATCGGTGACCCGGTCGAAGCCGGTATCATCGACCCTGCAGCCGTTAAACGCGAGGCTATCAAGTCGGCAACCGAGGCCGCAACGATGATCCTTCGAATCGACGACGTGATCACTGCCGAATAGCCACCACCTTTCTCGGTCGACTTTTTATACCCGTGTTGATGCAGTGATCGTATTCTGTGCTGCAGTAGCCCAACTCGTCGAGGAGAGTCTACTCATGATACTTATTTAGTTGGTCACTAACCGGCCGACGCCGCTTAGATTGTATTGTGATAGCATTCCTCAACAAAGATAGTAGGGACTTAGTAGGTCGACAACGACAAATCATCGAAGACAGTCAGCGACTCCGAGGGAAACACAACATATGGCCAAAGAATACGACCTAGTTATCGTCGGCGGTGGAATCAGTGGCGCGTCACTACTGTACACAGTTTCGACGTTCACTGATATCGAACGTGTCGCGCTGATCGAAAAAGAAGACGAAATCGCGGCGGTCAACTCCCATCACACACACAACTCTCAGACGCTCCATTTCGGCGACATCGAGACCAACTACACACTGGAAAAAGCCGAGAAAGTAAAGGAAGGCGCAGAGATGGTCGCGGGCTATCTGGAAGCCAAAGACCCCGACCGCGAGATGCACGCCAAACGGAGCAAGATGGTGCTGGCGGTTGGCGACGAAGAGGTCGAAAAACTCGAAGCCCGCCAGTACGAAGAAGGCTTCGGCGAGCTGTTCCCCAAACTCGAAGCCATCGGCCGCGAAGAGATCGCCGAACTCGAACCGAAAGTCGTCGAGGGGCGAGACCCCGACAAAGAACTGCTCGCACTCCAGACACCGGACGGCTACACCGTCGACTACGGTGCGTTAGCCCAAGCCTTCGTTGACCAAGTCCGCGAACACGATCACGTCGATGTCTTTACCGGGACGAAAGTCGAGCGCGTTAACGAGACGGCCGACGAGTTCCTCATCGAAACTGACGAGGCTGGTTGGTTCAGCGCCGATACAACCGTGGTCGCCGCAGGCTCGCACAGCCTCCAGATCGCCAAACAGATGGGCTACGGCGAGGATCTCTCGTTGCTTCCGGTCGCCGGTAGCTTCTTTATTGCGGACGAACCGCTGCTCAACGGCAAAGTCTACACGCTTCAGATGAAGAAACTGCCGTTCGCGGCGGTCCACGGTGACGCCGAAGTCCACGACGGGAATCTCACTCGGTTCGGCCCTACCGCAAAAGTCGTCCCAGCTTTAGAGCGCGGCGAGTTGTCGACAGTTGGAGACTTTTTTGATGTGTTCCAGTTGAATCTCGATTCGCTGCTGAGCTACGGTAACATCATGGCCGACCGGATTCTGCTGCCGTACGTTCTCAAAAACCTCGTCTACGATCTCCCTGTTGTCGGCGAGAAGTCGTTCCTACCGCACGTCCAGAAAGTCGTCCCAACGGTCGAAGACGGCGACATCAAGCGCGCAAAAGGATTCGGTGGTGTACGCCCGCAGATCGTCAACACCGCGACGAAATCGCTGGATATGGGTGAGGCCAAACTCACTGGCGACAATATTATTTTCAACATCACACCCTCGCCCGGCGCCTCAACCTGTCTGAAAAACGCGATGCGAGATACCGAACAGCTCATCGAGTTCCTTGATGGCGAATACGAGTTCGATGAAGAAGGGTTCCGGCGGGCGACTATCGACAACTTCCCGCGAGAACAAGAGCCGATTCCAGCCGACGACTAACACGGTATACGGAGACTACCGTACTGTAGTCTCCAACTACGGTGTGGCCAGCCCACCGGCTGAAACGACGATGACCACTGCGATTGCTAGCAGAACGAATCCAAATCCCACAGTTCCGAGCGATGAGCCACCTTTGACTGTCGGATCGAGAAACGCATGCTCGGGGTTTTGTGGATCGTAGTAGACAACGGTCGACTCGCCGGGTTCATACGTCTCAACGGCGCTCTCAGCGGCTGATTCGGTGCCGAACAAGCTGTTCGACCGACGACCGGGGTAGAGTCGATTGCTGTACAGTCGCTGGGTCGGCGTCTGGTATTCGTACCGAACGGTCGGCTGGTAGCCTTTTGAGGCGTTGCTCCCGTAGACAGTTTTGATCTCGACCGATTCGATTGTCCCGCTGGCCTGTTCGGCCCGTTGGACCGTCTGCCACTGACTGTAGTACTGACGAGCGCCGTCGATCACCACAAGCAGCCCGACGAACGCAAGCACTGCAGCCCCAACCAACGGTAGCGTTCCGACCGCTTCGAACATGCTACCCCTAGTCGACACAGCCTCAAATACATGGCTTCGGTCGGTCGCTCCGAGAGGGCCGGTATACGAGAACGTATATACGCCTTCTGTCCAGTCTGCAATCGTATGGGTTGGGACCGAACCAAGCAGTTCTCCGCGGTGGCCTTGCGGGCTCGGGCTGCCGTTAGGAGTCGGTTCAAACTCGATACTCGAAGCCTTGCAGTGTTTCGGATTGCCCTCGCGATACTCGTGGTCGTGGATCTCGTCCTCCGAGCCAGAAACGTCGAGCTATTTTATACCGAACAGGGTGTCGTTCCCCAGTCGCTTGCGCTGGCGGCCCCACCGGTCGACGTACCGTCGATCTATTTTCTTTCGTCCGAGCCGTGGGTGACAGTTGCGCTCTTTAGTATACACGCCCTACTGGGCTGCTTGCTGCTTGTTGGCTACCGCACGCGACTGTCGACGGTCCTCGTCGCAGTTTTCGTCGTTTCGTTGGACCTCCGGAATCCGTTAGTGCTGAGCTACGCGGACACCCTTTTTATGTGGCTGCTGTTCTGGGCGATCTTTCTGCCGCTGGGTGAACGCTGGTCAGTCGACGCCGTCCATGCCGAACGTGAGCCACGTGCGAGCGTCAGCGGGCTGCCGGCGGCACTGATTCTCCTGCAGGTGATCACCGTCTATTTTGTCAACGGACTCCACAAAACCGGCTCGGAGCTGTGGGCCAGCGGCGAGGCCGCTGTGTTGGTGATGGAACTCGACGATATGACGTTTTTGGCAGCTGAGCTCGTCGCTTCACAGCCGGCGCTGTTGGAACTCGGCGGACGAATCTGGTATGCGATGCTGCTGGGATCCTGGCTGCTTGTCGTCCTGCATGGTCGAGCCCGAACACTTCTTGTCGCTTTGTTTGTATTGACGCATCTCTCATTCGCGGTGACAGTCAGGATTGGCGCGTTCGCGTTCGTCTCGATCGCGGGCGTACTGCTGTTTTTGCAGGGGAGTTTCTGGACCGATCTCGGGACTGTTGTGAATCGGCTGGGTGTCGACGACTGGGTATCGACGCTTGCCCAGCGTGCCGAATACGTCGCCGACCGCGTACCGCGGGCCCCGGAGTTCGGGAGTGTTCAGTATCTACGCCGCTACCGTCGGCCGTTAGTTGTCGGCGTAGCCGTCGGTATCGCAGCCTTAGTAGTAATCTCGCTGCTGTCGGCCGGTGGAGTCGTCGAAACCGACACAGCCGCAGACATTGAAGCCGGGACAACGACGGTCATTGCACACCAAACCGAGTGGTCGATTTTCGCACCGGAGCCCCGAACGACAGCCCGGCAGTATGTGATCGCCGCCGAGTCGACGGCGGGCGACCAGCGTGATCTACTCACTGACCGCGAACTCACCTCGGAGCGGCCCACTGAACTCCAAACCCAGTTCGAGACTTACCGCGAGCGGTTCTACCTATCGAGTGTACGGCAGGATGAACCCGAGGGAACACAGCAGTTGTTCGTCGACCACTACTGTGAGACCGCAGCTATCGACGGCGAGCCGATCAGCCACCTGACGCTGTACGTTATCGAGGAATCAGTCACCACCGAGACCGCTCAGACGCCGGTCGACCGCGAGCGGAGTGTCCGC
>PWFE01000109.1 GCA_003554115.1 Haloferacaceae archaeon
GAACCTGTTCGTGCATGCGTTCGGAGTGGTCGGCGATGGCCTCGTAGTCGGCATCAAGGCCAGTTACAAAGACGGACTCGGTGATGCCGGGGAGCGTCGACCCCCGCGCGCCGGCCTCGCACGCATCACCGCGTGCGCGGGTGTGGCTAATGGATTTCGTTGTGGGTGCCAGAAACACATCGGATTCGGCGAGTGCGGCGGCAACCGGTGTGGGCGGTTCGGCCCCATGCTGATCGCCCGGCGGGTAGCGAATAATTGTCGGGTCGTCAGTGATCTCGCTGGCGGCCTCATAGAGTGCCTCTCCAATCGCTTCACGCTTGTCATCGGTGACGATCAGACAGGTCTCACCGTCGGCGAGATTCAAACACTGGCCGAGTGCGGTATCGGCGGCCACCCGAAGCTCGCTGGCTGTCACGTCGGTCATACCAACTTGTTGCTAGCGCGGCAGCCTAATGGTTACTGTCGGTTCGGACAACTGCGTTCACCGACATCCTGCTAGCTCAGCCCAACTCGACATGTGAGACAGCCTCAACGCCCGACTTTTCTGTATCCAGAATCGCCACAGAAAAGCGGTCGTCAGCACCGTCGATTGGGAGGCCACCGGGGTTGACGACGATTGTCTCGCCCGTGGCTTCGATGCTGCGGTCGTGCGTGTGGCCGTGGAACACGTAGTCGTACTCGCCGCTTTTCGCGAGTGCCTCTCGGAGCAGTTTGTTCGTGCCGTGGTACATCGCAATCGACGTGTCGTCGACCGAAAATCGGCCACACTCGCCGAGATACGTCCCGAACTCATCGACGACGTTTGCCAGTGCCCACTCGCCGTCGTTGTTCCCTCTGACGGCGTAGAATTCGAACGCCTCGGAGTCGAAGGGAGTCGCCGAAAACGGCGCGACGATATCTCCACAGTGGATTACTCGGTCGACGTTTTCTGATTCGAACAGCTCGACGGCTCGGTCGACGTATGCGAGGTTGTCGTGCGTATCGGCAACGATTCCGAGTTTCATGGCTGGCTGTTGGGTAACCGTCATAATAGTGGTTTGCAACGCACACCAGCCGATACAGTGCGTCCGGCTGTCAGCGAGCACAACCCATATGTCAACCACTGGGAAACATGGCGTATGGTCCCAACCACCCGTCGACACCTCCTCCGGTCGGCTCCTGTCGCGTTGAGCGTTGGCATCGCTGGCTGTGCTGGTCTCGATGTTGGGTCGGCCTCACCACCGACCGTCGAGACGCTTCGGGCAGAAAACGAGAATGCAGCAGAACACACTGTCTTCGCGTTGTTGCTGACAGATGGCGAGCCGGTGTTCGCCGATGCTGTTGAGCTTGCCGCTTATAATCCAGAGACGAACAACCCTCGGAGGGCCACATTTGAAGGAGTGCCAACTGACGAGCCCGTCGACACACTGTATGCGTGGCGTGACGACCAACGCAGAGATGACTGGCAAAAAGCAGACCTTACCCAGACCGGCAACGAGTGCGAGGACGTCTCTATTCGAATTCGTAACGAAGAGTCAGTGCCCGACGAGCCGTTGACGCTCAGACACTCACTTATTGGCTGTGAGTGATCAGACGGCGATGTTGCTTACTCGGCCGCGTCGATGAGCAACTCGACGCCCGGCAGATCGTCACCGGTGAGCGCACGGATGTACGCGCCGCCGGCAATCGAGACGTGACCGAAGTCCTCCTCGCTCATGCCGTACATCTCAATCGACCGTGAGGTGTCACCGCCGCCGACAACCGAGAAACAGTCAGTCTCGGCAATGGCTTTGACTGCACCAACGGTTCCAGCCGAGAACTTCTCGTCTTCGAACACGCCGAGTGCGCCTTTCATAAACACCGCATCCGAATCGCGGATCACCGGCTCATATTTGTCGACGGTGTCCTCGGAAATGTCCATGTAGTCGTACTCGCCAGCGTTGAGTTCCTCGTTAGTGTGTTCGGCGCGCTCGCCGTTGTCATCCTCATAGGCCAGTCCTTCGGCGAGCATGATCTGGTCGCCGCGTTCTTCGAGCAGTTCGTGGATGACATCCTTGTTTTTCTCCCACTGCGAATCATAGAGATCGAGGCCTTCGTGGCGGTCGTAGCCCACGTCGTAGCCGGCGGCGCGCTGGAACAGTTGGCCTGCGATGCCGCCCATACAGTAGGTGTCGATTTTGTCGCCGATAGCGTTCATCACACCGATGACGTCGGTGGCTTTCGTCCCGCCGATCACCATCGTCACCTGTCCGTCGAACTCCTTGGTGGCGATGGCGGTGTTGGCTTCGTACTCCGATTGCATTACACGGCCTGCAAAGGCTGGCAGGACGAGTGGGAAACCGACGAGCGAGGCGTGTTTTCGGTGGGCTGCCGAGTACGCATCGTTAATGTAGGCGTCGACGTGCTCGGCAAGCGTCTGGACGAACTCGGTTTCGGCCTTGGTTTCAGGGTCGGCCTCGGGGAGTTCGTCATCACTCATTCGGGTGTTCTCCAAAAGGAGTACGTCGCCCGCTTCGAGCGCGTCGATGGCTGCAAGGGCTTTCTCGCCATAGATGTCGTCGACAAAGCCGACATCGCGGTCGATATGGCCGGCCATAATCTCGGCGTGCTGGTCCAGTGAGACGAAATCGTCGCCGCCGGGTCGACCCTGGTGGGCCATCAGGACAACGCGGTGGCCTGCTTCGGCCAGTTCTTTGACTGTTTTGGCGTGCCGTTCGAATCGGCGGTTGTCTTGGACCGTTCCATCGTCGACCGGGGAGTTGAGATCCAGACGGACGAGCACGCGCTGTTCGGCTTCGAGGTCGTCAATCGTATTGAATGAACTCATGGATGTACGTGTGCGGTGGTGATCGAAAAGTGATTGGATACGTCGCTCGGGGCGACTGGCTGGTTGACTGTTCAGTCTTCGTCGACGATGTAGGCCGCAACGTCGAGCATGCGGTTCGAAAAGCCGTACTCGTTGTCGTACCAGGTCAGGATTTTCGCCAGTCCGTCCTCGCCGACGACGTTCGTCGAGTTGAGGTCAGTGTAGGTCGAAAACGGCAGGCCAATAATGTCCGAGGAGACGACTTCGTCATCGGTGTATCCCAGCACACCGGCGAGTGGGCCGCTGTCGGCAGCCGCGCGGAAGGCGTCGTTGATCTCGTCGGCCGATGGGTTGGACTCGAGGTCGACGACGAGTTCAGTCAGCGAGCCGTTCGGAATCGGGACACGGATCGCCATGCCGTCGATTTTGCCTTCGAGCTGTGGGAGGATTTCGGTGGTTGCCTGGGCGGCACCAGTCGAGGTGGGCAGAATGTTTTCGGCGGCTGCACGACCACGGCGCTGTTTGGCTTTCGGTGCGTCGATAAGTGTCTGGCTGCCGGTGTAGGCGTGGACGGTTGTCAGTGTTGCCGAGTTGATGCCGAATTCCTCATCGAGAACCTTGGCGACCGGCGTCACGGAGTTGGTTGTACAGGAGGCGTTCGAGACGATGTCGTCGCCGTCGTACTCGTCTTCATGGTTGACACCGTAAACCAGCGTTGTGACGGGTTTGTCGCCTTTCGGTGGGGCCGAGATGATTACTTTGTCAGCACCGGCTTCGAGGTGCTGGGCGGCGTCGTCTTTCGTGCGGAAAATCCCCGTACATTCGAGGGCAACATCAACATCGAGTTCGCCCCACGGCAGTTCGGTCGGGCTCTGAATGTTGAACAGCGGAACCGAGGTGCCGCCGATGGTGAGTTCGTCGTCTTCGAGTTCGAGGCCGTCGAGTCGACCCATGACGGTGTCGTATTTGCCGAGATACCGCATGTCCTCGAAGTCCATGACGTCGTTGATGCCGGCGAGTTCGATCCGTGGGTTGTCGAAGATCGCACGGAGCGTATTACGGCCAATTCGACCGAATCCGTTGAGTCCGACACGGATTACGTCGTCTTCGTCTACTTCCTCGCCTGCATCCAGATAGGATTTACTCATAGCTGAAAGAGTGAACTACAGCCACTTAAAACAGTCTGAATTCACCCAGCAGTGAAAATCTGGTATACAGGGCGAAAACCGAACAGAGAGGCGTTTCTGCTGGGTTGCAGGTCGACGAGAGTGGCGCTGGACAGAAACCTTTTGAGCCATCCTCACATAGCGGGGTGTATGAGACGAGACGACCGCGAGGACCCCTTCGGCGATATCTTCAACGAGATCGAACGCATGATGCAGGGTATGACTGGCGGGATGGACGACGCTGGCTTTAGCTCCGAGACGCATATCGACGTGTATGAAGAAGATGACATCGTCCGACTTGTTGCTGATCTGCCGGCCATCAGCAAAGACCAACTCAGCCTCCAGTGTGACGGCAAAACACTCACTATCAGCGCGGCCAGCGACCGCCGCGAGTACGACGAGCGCGTCCGACTGCCGGTGAGCGTCGACGAACATTCGGCCGAAGCAACGTTCAACAACGGTGTGTTGAACGTCACCTTCGACCGCGCCGACGATACCGCGGCCATCGACGTCGAGTAACGGATCAGCGTCGGTTGTACCGATCATCCTTTTTTGAGTCGTCTTCCGTAGTCGGTCGGTAATTGATTACCACCTTGCCAGTGCGTGTTTGTCTGCCGTCGTCGACTAACTCACAGATGTCCTCCTCGACACCCAACAGCCGCACAGCACTGGTTGGTGGTGGCGTGTTCGGTATCGGCCTCGCAGCTCTACTCGACGTGTTGGTGTTTCATCTAGTCTTTCAGACCCACCACCTGCTTTCGAATTGGATCGATCCACACACCCACGCCGGTCTCCAGCAGAACATCTACTACGATGGGATATTCGCCCTCGTCATGCTTGGCGTGCTGCTCGTCGGCGCGGGACTGATTTGGTCGACGGTCAACGGCCGACCCCAGCCGCTGTCGACGCTCACAGTCGGAGGCAGTGTTTTCGTCGGTATGGGATTTTTCAACACCGTCGACGGTGTCGTTAGTCACTACCTACTCGATATCCACGATGTCGTCCACGGAACGACGCTCTGGAATCCACCATGGATTCTGGTTAGTGTCGTGTTGTTCTTGCTTGGTGCCGCACTGCTCCATCGTGGTCGACGGCAGAACAGTGACTGAAATTGGTGTGAAAAGTAGGTACCGCCTACTCGTTCGGCCCGTCGCCGACCGCGCTTTCGCCGACAGCCGAGTGGCCTTCAATTTTTTCTTGGCCACCCATATACGGCCGCAACACCTCGGGCACGGTCACAGTCCCGTCGTCGTTCTGGTAGTATTCGAGAATCGCGACAACGACCCGCGGCACCGCCACGCCCGAGCCGTTGAGCGTATGAAGATACTCAGCGGCTTCGTGCTGTTCAGGTCGGTACTGAATCCCTGCCCGTCGGGTCTGGAAATCACGGAAGTTCGAGACTGACGAGACTTCGAGCCACCGGCCACCCTCCGCGGGACCGTCGTCCATATCGTCGCCGGGAGCCCAGACCTCGATATCGTACTTTTTGGCCTGCGTAAAGCCGAGATCGCCGGTACACATCTCCAGAATGCGGTAGGGAAGTCCTAACTTTTCAAGCACTGATTCGGCTTCGCCAACGAGTCCCTCGAACCGCTCGTCGCTCTCATCAGGTCGGACGAAGTTCACCAACTCGACTTTGTTGAACTGATGAACTCGGACGATCCCCCGCGTCTCGGTGCCGTGTTCTCCTGCCTCTTGGCGGAAGTTCGGCGAGTAGGCTTGGTATTTAAGTGGAAGATCGTCGTCGAGCAGAATCTCATCGCGGTGGAGGTTCGTCACCGGTACTTCAGCAGTTGGCAGCAACCAGAGATCGTCGTCTTCATACGTCTCTTCGTTGTCACCTTCGATTCGATAGGCGTCCTCAGTGAACTTGGGAAACTGGCCAGTACCGCGCATCGACGCCGAGTTGACCGGGATGGGCGGGAAGATGTCGTGGTAGCCCTGCTCGCGGTGAACATCCAGCATGAACTGAATCAACGCGTGTTCGAGCCGCGCACCGTCGCCTTTGAGGAAATAAAAGCCACCGCCGGAGACTTTCGCCCCGCGTTCGAAATCGAGGATTTCCAGTTTTTCGCCCAGTTCGTAGTGCGGAATGATGTCGTCAGGGAGCTCACGGAGTTCGGTGAAGCCTTCGCGTCGACGCTCGATGTTTTCGGCTTCGTCTTCGCCCACCGGAACGGAGTCGTCAGGAAGCTGCGGCAGGGTCAACAGAGCGGTTTCGAGTTCGGCTTCGAGTTCGTCGGCTTGCGTTTCGATTTCTTGGAGTTCTTCTTTGAGTTCGGTCGACCGCTCGATGGCCTCTTGGGCGGCCTTTTCGTCGCCCTCCTGTTTCAGGCGACCGATGGTACTCGATACCTCGTTGCGCTCGTGTCGGAGGTCGTCGCCCCTAACTTTGAGCGACCGCCACTCCTCGTCGACCGCAAGAATCCGGTCGAGATCGACGTCGACGCCCTTGTTGTCCAACGCATCCCGAACGGCCTCGGGGTTCTCGCGGACGAACTGTCTACTCAGCATGCGTTTGGCTTCCGTCGGCGGTGGGAAAACCGTATCGGGTCCGCCTGATCCTACGTCCTGACGTTTCGACCCTGGACATCACCGAACGATTCGCTGTCGACGCTGCGGTCGTCGCCGTCGCCCGGCGTTCGCTCGTAGACGACCTCGCCACGCACCATCGTGAGTTCGGGGAACACACCGAGTCGACCTTCAAATGGCGTCCACTCACAGTTTGTATGCGTATCCGCACCCCGAATCTTGCGGGCAGCCTCTGGGTCGACGAGCGTGAGGTCGGCGTCGTACCCCGGCTTGATGTGGCCCTTTGTGTCGAGATTAAAGATCCGAGCCGGATTCGTACAGACGAGCTCCTGTATTCGCTCGTAGCTGATCTTGCCCTGTCGGGCGGATTCGAGCAACAACGGC
Source organism: Haloferacaceae archaeon (assembly GCA_003554115.1). The sequence continues at coordinate 6,868 of PWFE01000109.1, forward strand.
AGCATGGTCTCGACACCCGGCACGCCGCTGGGGGCCTCCCAGAGACCTTGTTCTTTCTCTTCACGTGTGTGCGGGGCGTGGTCTGTGGCGATGATGTCGACCGTCCCGTCGACGACGCGTTCGAACACCTCCTGTCGACGCGTTTCGCTGCGGAGCGGTGGGTTCATTCGCCCGTAGGTGCCCAACTCGTCGAGATCGTCCCGCGAGAGATACAGGTGGTGCGGACAGACTTCGGTGGTCGCCCCGCCCGCGACGGCGGCGTCGATCCCCTCCGGTGTTGAGGTGTGGGCGATGTGGATCGACGCACCCGTCTGTTGGCCGACCTCGGTGGCCTGCTCGATCATCGCGGCTTCGGCCTCGGCAGCACGGTAGGCACTCCATAAATCAGCGTTCGCCTCGCGGCCCGCGCCGCAAGCGTCGGCTTCTTTGGTCGACTCGTCGAACAGTGTCTCGTCTTCGGCATGTACCGTCACCGTGAGTCCCGCATCAGTCGCCCACTCGGTCCCGTTGGCAAACAGCTCGGTGTCGATACCCATCTCGCCGGTCGAGTCGGCCAAAAAGACCTCACCGAGCGCGCAGAGCGGCTCGTCGAACAGCGACTCGGGGTCCCAGTCGCCAGTGACGCCGCCGTTGATCCCGTAGTCGACGACTGCCTGTTCGGCGTAC